>DAIMYK010000365.1:0-2116 GCA_036734525.1 Sediminibacterium sp.
GTGTTTTGCATGTGGCCTGCACTGTCTATATAATGTATTAGTCTGCCAATTTCATAATCTGTCTGTGTCAGGAATCCGGCATGGGCTTCCATTGCTCTTGCCATTACTTTTTGTTGCAGTGGATGAAGTGAATCCCAGGCAGGTATGTTGGCAGGTCGCGGGGGGAGATTTACTCCCGGTGGAACAATTCCCAATGCCTGCTGTCTTTCCAGCGTCTTTTTCCGGTAGACATCATACCCTTCGTCAAATAGTCCGCGATAAGGTTCTATCCATGCTTTGTCTACTTGCATCGGCGAATGCACAGCACCCGGAGCATATAACAGGAAGAATGGTTTTTCGGCTTTGGCTTTTTTCAATTCATGTATATAATCAATAGCACGGTTCGTGATCAATGTGTTGAGGTGCAGGCCTGCAGCTGTATCAAGATGCACAGGGGTATGTCCTTCCCACAACACAGGATAATATTGATCAGTAGCAGATTCCAGAATTCCATAGAAATCATCAATCCCGCGCCCCGTAGGCCAGCGGTTGAATGGTCCTGCAGCGGTTCTTTCCGCCACAGGCGTCAGGTGCCATTTACCCACAGCAAAACATCGGTATCCATTTTCCCGCAACACTTCCGCCATGGTGGCTTTTTCAAAAGGCATATAACCATCGTATCCCGGTGCATCAAAAGCAGTCTCCGTAAAATGACCCATGTGCACAGAATGATGGTTCCTTCCGGTTAAGATGGCAGCGCGCGATGGGGCACACAATGCGGTCGTATGAAAATTCGTGTACCGCAATCCACGTGCCGCCAGCCGATCGAAATTCGGTGTTTGTGAAAGTCCACCAAATGTTGAAGAAGTACCAAAGCCCACATCATCTAACATAATGATGATGATATTAGGTGACCCCTTCGGCACCACCGGCTGATAATCTTTTAACAATTGTGTTCTTGTGGTATCGCCGGTTAGATAGGAGGAAGAATATTTTTTGGACGGACTGAACTGTGCTTGCAAATCGGCACTAACAAGCAGAAATACGACAAATAGCAGCAGGAATGGATATATGTTTTGCCAACTTTTACGCATGTGGTAGGAAAAAATTTTACTCGAAGCCGACGTGCAATGAATGACTGTATATTTACCCCATAAATATACACAATGTCGAAGAATATCATTTATCAAACACCCCATGAAGCACTGGGGTATGAATTTGTTCCTAAGGCATATTTGCCGGAAGGGAAAAATGAATATTACTTGCGTGACCTGCAGAACAGAAGTGGGATTGCCTATCGAGGACTCACGGCTTATGAGATAGAACGACTGGTGAACAATGGAAATACCAGTGATAACTGGAATCACATCCTCGTATCCGATGCATTCAATCCCGATCTGGTAAAAAACTGTGCCTTTTTTGGTCTTGTACGCATCGGTAAGTTGGAGCCTGTTTGTTTGGGCTTCAGTGATCTGAAAATGCCGGTAGGACTTTATCATTCTACCATCATCAGTTGTGACTTTGGGGACAATGTAGTGATCAGTCATGTCAACTATATGTCTCACTACATCGTCGGGTCTGAGAGCATGCTCATCAACATACATGAATTGGTTGCCACCAACCATGCCAAGTTTGGCAATGGAATCATCAAACAGGGAGAAGATGAATCGGTGCGCATTTGGATGGAAATATGCAATGAGAATACCGGCAGAAAAGTGATGCCCTTCAACGGCATGTTACCGGGAGATGCCTACCTCTGGAGCAGACACCGGGATGATGAACAATTACAAAAAACCTTTCAACGATTTACTGAAGAACGTTTCAATGACAAGCGTGGTTACTATGGAAAGATTGGGGACCGAACCATCATTAAAAACTGCAGCATCATCAAAGATGTCTGGATAGGGTCGGATGCCTACATCAAGGGTGCCAATAAACTAAAGAATCTCACCATTAATTCAGGGCCGGAGGGATTGACACAAATTGGGGAAGGATGTGAATTGGTCAATGGTATCATTGGTTTCGGCTGTCGCCTGTTCTATGGAGTAAAAGCTGTTCGCTTCATCATGGCCTCACATTCGCAACTGAAATATGGAGCGCGACTGATCAACTCTTATCTAGGCTACAATGCCTCCAT
>DAIMYK010000366.1:0-2102 GCA_036734525.1 Sediminibacterium sp.
CTCATTTCTTCTGACCAGCAGAGATGAATCGTTGGGGAATAGTTTCAGGGCACTGTCAGCCATCACCACCATCTGTGGGGTTGTTCCTCTGGGTTGAGTAGTCATTTTGATATTGATCATTCCCTGCAGGTAAAGATTCCAGCCCAGCGATTCTTTTCCTCTGTATTTGATGAACTCATTGAACGCTTTTTTCAGTGTAACGGAATCTGAGTTCTTTACACATACGGCAACCAGCGTCTGGTAATAGGTTTTAGCGCGGGGTTTAGTGAAATAGGCGAGTGAGGCATATTTCATAGCACTATCGCGTTTATCCTGGGCAAAGTAAACATCCGCTTTCAGGAATTCACAGTACATGATGTAAGGATTTGCCTTGATGCCTCTGTCCAGATATACAATTGCTTCCTCATATTTTTTATTTTCATAAAGATACCTGCCAAGAATACCGTCAATGGGTTGTGCTGAAGAGGTTACATTCGGCATGCTGGGGAAGGCATTGATGACATTTTCCAGTGGCAGTTTTAGTGGTTCATTTTGTAGATCGGCAATCACCCTGTTCTGAACAACGAGTGATTGATAAGTAAGGAAGGTTACGTATGCACTGGGCAGCAAAAAGATGATGGCAATGAAGGAATAGATGTACTTGGGATTCTCTGATAACTGTGCAGAAGATTTGGATTCTGTTTCATCGGCCTCTTCTTCCACTGCAATACTTCCCGTATATGCTAAGAGATTGACTGCGGCAAAAAATGAAAAGAACAATTGGTTCACCGGACGCTCTATGGGGAAGTTGAAGAAGGCATCAATTCCATATCCGATCATAGCGAGCAATGAGAAAAATGCGATCATCTTGTTTTCCTGACCGGCGGTAGGAGAGGTGACTACCCGATAGGTATAGAATGCAATGGTCAGGAAAAGTCCAAGATACAGAAGACCACCCGGAAATCCGAGTTCTGCAAAAAATTCCAGAAAATCGTTGTGTGCGTGAACGGGAACAGAAAGATCATCCACCAAAGGATTAGTGGGAGGGATACTGGCAAATTTCCAGTTACCGTAGCCGCAACCCATGATGGGATGTTTAAGCCCGTATTCAAATGCGTGTTTCCATAAGAAGAGACGCTGGTTCCGGCTATTGTCATCAGCAGAGTTGATACTCGATACCCTATCAAGCACACTACCATAGGCTGTATTGGATTCATCTACAAAACTGCTTTTCGCAGCACTCAGTGACATGAGCGATAAGAAGTAGGCAACAGCTAATCCGATGATGATTCCCCCTCCATTAAAAAGCAGTAACTCCTTTTTTTGCTGTCTCATGAATTGATAGACGCAAAAACCCAGATAGAAAAGGAAGATGACCAGGAGGGCGACGTAGGTAGTTCTTGAATTGAGCAGATAAACCAGCCAAATAGCGATGATAAAAACAAAGAAGTAAAACATTTTCTTAAAGCCATCCGAGATATAGAAGCCATAAATCACAAAAGATATTTTCGCCAGAATACTCGCTGCGAAAATGTTTTTATTTCCAGCATTTCCTTTCATCTTAAGCACCAGTCCGGTGAGGTCGAAATTGCTCATTTGGGTAAAGAAGACATAAAGTTCCCTCATGGATTGATAAAGAACAATGACAGCTAAAATAGTGGTCAGAGTTCCAAAGAGATGCTGTCTTTTGTATAACAAAATGGCAAGGTTGAAGAATGCGACTACGGTTGCAATAAAACGAACATAGCATACCCAACCCTCGGTCTGATTGATGGAAAAAAACACCGATATACCCGCCAGAAAAAAGAGTGCTGTAAAAAGCTTTGAAAACAGTGCCCGGATCACCTGGTATACAGCTTCCACATATTGTCCCTTGTTGTTCAGAAAGTAGGCAACTATAACCAGGTCTAACAAAACGAGGTAAACCCATTGCGGACCCTGGTCATCGGTAGCACCGAGGTTCGGAATAAATTCAACAATAAAATACAGACAACAGAATAAAATAGTAAGTAAGTCACCGGTATTGCTAATACTCGATTTTTTAGGTTTTTGAGGTGACGGTATAGCAGCAGTTACGATTTCCGGTGATTTATTCTGGCTATTCTTTTTATTTTTTTTCATGT
>DAIMYK010000367.1:0-2100 GCA_036734525.1 Sediminibacterium sp.
CGCATCCAGAAACATACCGGCTCTTTCATCACGGAAAACCTGCAGCCAGTTTTCACCCCCATCCGTTGTTCTCAGTATAATCGCCGGTTCACCTACTGCCATGATCACTGCAGTAAGGCTATCCATGGCGGCAATATCCCTGAAATCTCTTTTCTCATGGCCCTTTACCTGCTTCCATTTCCAATACTTACCCCCATCGGTAGTAATTCCAACGGTTCCCTTGCTTCCGGAAACCCATACAATCTCATCGTTTACTACAGATATTCCCCTAAAACTAGCCTTTCCCTCATGTACTGCTAGTTTCTCCGGCTGAAACATACTGTTTTGAGTTTCCCCCTTGTAAACACAGGTAAGACAAAAAAAAATTGCCAGGGAACGCTTGAATACAATTGATTTCACAGACAAAATATTTATTTCAATAAAACTTTATAATATACACAATTTCAATATAATAGATACTTTGAAATTTCGGAATTCCAGGAAGAAACCCGTGTAAGTCGTGTGATATGAGATAGGAAAGACGACATAGGCAAATCAAAGATATTTTCACTTCCGACGGGACCGAGCAATCGATTCAAATGATTTTTACCGGAGGGATTAGCCAATGTTGGATATGGTTCCCAGGAAAACTCAACGGGATGTAAATCCTTGATCAGTTTGATAACAAGACAACCCCAGAAAACAGGTTGAAAATAGGACTTATTATGAACACTGAATTGCAGACCCTTGCATATCTGTCCGCTATATCTGCCACTATTGGGTATAAATTCTATAAGTTCTGCATCCACCTCATCCATTTCCAGGTCGTGCAATCTCCGTGCAAGGGCAGGAGCATCCAACCAGGGTGCACCCAACCGGGTAAATGGATCATCGGTACCTCTGCCCTCACTTACATTCGTTGCCTCCAGCAAACAAAGACCGGGATACAATACAGTAGTTTCAAATCTTTGGATAGCAGGAGAAGGAGGTACAAACGGAGTTCCCCATTCCGGCTGAAAGCTCATTCTATTCCAGCCTTTGCAGGGTATAATTTCGAGATCAACCCCGATGCGGTGAGTATCATTGAAGTAACGTGCCAATTCACCCAGGGTACAGGAATGACGAATAGGAATATCCCAACGACCAATGAAGGAGGAATTTTCTTCCGCCAACATAGGTCCCTCGGCTAATTCAAGATTACCCGAAATAGGATTGGGACGGTCTAGTATTACCAAAGGTTTCCCATTGGCTGCACAGGCTTCCATTAAATAGGTGAGTGACCATAGATACGTATAAAACCTAACTCCTACATCAGGTACATCGAACAATACCCGATCCAACGGTTCAAGGTCTTTCTTATCAGGAGCAAAAGCATGCAGATACAGACTTTTTACGGGTAACCCTGTTAATCCATCGACTCCATCAGGCATAGGAGCACCATCAGCACCCCGTGTGTCCAGACCATGTTCAGGAGCAAATAACCGGGTCAAAGAAAATCCATGCCTGAGCAAGGCTTCCCGTCCCGGTAAACCATCCTTGGTTCTGGCCGCCTGATTGGTTAATAATCCTACTACATCATGCTTCCACTGAGGTGCCTGATTGAGTATTACATCTAAGCCAAATTCTACCTGCATATTTAAAGTTAGGTGCTAAGTTCGTTCAGGTAGTAAAAAAAGACAGTTCTTTTTTGAGGAGCTCAACCACATTAAAAATGATGGGACATCGATCATAGTGCATCTGAACGGTGAAAAATCGGGCCGTAAATCCCGGTAAATGGAGCGCGGGAAACTCTCTGCATCCTGCAAAACGATCTGTATAGATGGTACATTGCTGTTCATGTAGAAAATGACAAGGCATGGAATTCATGATCATTTTGCCGCTGAGACCTTCAGCCAGATAGCTTGATTTAAATTCCCGAGTGGATATATTTTTTTTGGCTGCAACCCTTTCCATCTCTTCTTCCGTAAAAACTATCATTAAACTTTTAAAGCAATTGCCACATTTTTTACAATCAATTTGTTCCGATACCGCCTCCTGTAAAGCAAAAAACAGGGAATCGGTATGTGTCGGATTACTGGCTTCCAGAAACGCTCTAAAATGATCGTTCTCCTCTTCCCGGCG
>DAIMYK010000368.1:0-2090 GCA_036734525.1 Sediminibacterium sp.
CATCATTGAACTTATCAATGATCAGGGCAGGTAATTCATCCGCTTCACCAAACACCAGGCGGCAATTGTTGGTATATCCCAATTTTTTTCTATACTCCCATGCTTTCCTGATTCTTTGTAGGAAGAATGTCTCATCTATTTTTTCTTGTTTTCTTGTCAGTAAACGAACCTGGATCTGCGACAGCGGGTTAAAATATCCCCTTCCCACAGGCTTGCCGGTATGAAATACTACATCAACGATATCACCCCCGGTTACCTCTCCTTTGACAGATTCTATTTCATTGGAATAAATCCAGGGATGGCCGTTGCCAATACGGGGGGCAATTTGTTTTTTTAACCATACTGTAGCCATGCGACAAATATAAGATAAGGATAGCCAAAGCCCCCTATATGCAAAAGCAGTAGATTTTTACCTATCCCTGAAAATTCTGCCATTTTTTCGCTTTTCTTTGCCTCGGCAACATTTTTGACATATATCTACATCATATTTTTTAAGCATGAATCAGCAAGAAAATACACCCACAGAGCCCATCCATGACAATTCGGATGCGATAGACCTGAATACTGACGAAAATGCAGCCGGAACGACCCACCTAAATGAGCCGGTTAGTGGTGAACCGGAAATTGAAAAATACAAGGCCGATCTGGAAGAGCAAAAGGATAAATACCTGCGCTTAATGGCTGAATTTGACAATTTCCGTCGCAGAACTGCCAAAGAGCGCCTCGATTTAATTCAAACTGCTTCTAAAGACGTGCTTGTTTCGCTCCTGGATGTACTTGACGACTGCGACAGAGCGGAGAAACAGCTTGCCACATCAGATGATGTGGCTGTTCAAAAAGAAGGTGTTGTTTTGGTTTTCAATAAGCTGAGAAATATACTTCACCAAAAGGGAGTTAAACCCATGGAAAGTGTACATCAGCCATTCGATGTGGAAAAGCATGAAGCAATCACTGAGATTCCTGCACCCAATGAAGAATTAAAAGGTAAAGTGGTAGATGAGGTAATGAAAGGATATTATTTACACGATAAAATCATTCGTTTCGCAAAAGTTGTAGTAGGTAATTAAATGGAGAAGTCCCGGCAATTATAACGGACTATATTAAAAAGATAACATGGCTAACAAGAGAGATTATTACGACATATTAGGTGTTTCAAAATCTGCCTCTGCGGAAGAAATTAAAAAAGCTTACCGCAAAGTGGCCATGCAATTCCATCCGGACAGGAATCCGGGTAACAAGGAGGCAGAAGAAAAATTCAAGGAGGCCGCTGAAGCTTATGAAGTATTAAGTGATACTGATAAAAAAGCCAAATATGATCGCTATGGTCATGCAGCTTTCGGTCCGGGTTCACAAGGTGGTGGTTTCGGTAACATGAACACAGAAGATATCTTCAGTCATTTCTGTGATATTTTTGGCGGTGATGATGTGTTCAGTAACTTCTTCGGCGGGGGAGGTGGTGGAAGGCGTGGTTCAGGTGGTGGAAGAGCGAGGGGTCAACGAGGCAGTAATCTTCGTATCAAGATGAAACTTACCTACGAGGAAATTGCCAAGGGGGTTACCAAGAATGTGAAGGTGAAGAAGTATGTTACCTGCAACACCTGTAGCGGAAGTGGTGCAAAAGATAAGAACAGTTTGCAAAATTGCAGTACCTGTCAGGGTTCCGGCCAGGTCAGGAAAGTTACCAATACATTCCTCGGTCAAATGCAAACCGTAGCTACTTGTCCTACTTGTAATGGTGAAGGCTCTACAGTTACAGCAAAATGTGGCGGTTGCAAGGGAGAGGGACGCGTATATGGTGAGGAAACCATATCTATTGATATTCCAGCCGGTGTTCAGGAGAATATGCAACTCAGCATGAGTGGGAAAGGCAATGCGGGAGAGCGAGGGGGTGCTGCCGGCGACCTCATTATCCAAATCGAGGAGGAACCGCATCCACAGCTCCACAGAGATGGATTAAATGTTGCATTCGATCTTTATATTTCAAAACCCGACGCCGCATTTGGAACACAGGTCGAAGTTCCTACCATAGATGGAAGAGCTAAGATTAAAATTCCTGCAGGCACTCAAAGTGGTAAAATTTTCCGTTTAAA
>DAIMYK010000369.1:0-2083 GCA_036734525.1 Sediminibacterium sp.
GGAAGCCAAGAGACTAGACAGCTTATTTTTGATCCGGCTGGAACCAATCCTTCACTAATACCTTACATTTTCCATCGATCTCCCGCATTTTGTTATAGCTGATCGGCTGAGCGGGATCAGAGGATACGAAGAAAATACGCTGGGAAGGAGATTGAGCGGCAACAGCGAGTCCGGCAATAGCCACCAGCACTGTCAGCAAAAATTTTCCGGTTGTCATGATTGGAAGTTGTTTTCTCATCAGGATATAACGTAAAATTACAGTATTTAGGGATATCCCGGAATGAAAAAAAACAGCGCATTTGCCCTAATTTTATGCACAAATCAACTCCTATGGTTCGGTATACATTCACTTTATTGTTTGTCCTGGCAGGGTGGTCTTCCTCAGTAAGTGCCCAGCAGGACAGTACCCTAGCGCCCAAAGACATTCATCTGCTGGCAGAATTCACCAATGCCGATTATAACATGGGAAATGTGCCGGTAGGGAAGGGAGGGGAATTCAATGTATACATCAAAAATATATCTGCTAAAGATACCCTGATGATCGTGGATGTGAAAGTGAGTTGTGGCTGTACCACCCCAAAATACCGCAGCAATGACCCTATTCTTCCCGGAAAATCTTCCTATATCACTCTTGGCTTCAATGGCAGTGGGGGAGGACCCTTCACCAAGTTTGCCGACATCATTTTTCAATCCGGTCAGTCCAAGCAGATCAAATTCTCCGGAGTAGCAGTTGCTGAACCGGCACCGGCAGAGCCCGCCAAAAAACAATGATGCCCGTTGCAAAGCAACAGGCACCAAAGGACTGATGATCGTTGTTGTGATTTATTCGAATAGGTTAATTCAAGTCAATCAATCCGGCAATCATTAGAAGATTTCCAGTCCAGAAAAGAAGAAACTGCCTTCGATGGCTGCATTTTCATCACTGTCACTTCCGTGAACAGCATTTTCGCCTACAGAAGCAGCATATTTTTTGCGGATGGTACCCTCAGCTGCCTGGGCTGGATTGGTTGCGCCAATCAATTGGCGGAAATCAGCTACGGCATTGTCTTTTTCCAGGATGGCTGCCACGATGGGTCCACTGCTCATAAAATTCCCGAGTTCGCCATAGAAGGGGCGTTCGCTGTGAACAGCATAAAAACGTCCGGCTTGTTCCGCCGTGAGGCGAGTCCATTTCATGGCACGGATGGTAAAACCTGCTTGTACAATCTGGTCAAGAATACCACCGGTATATCCTTTAGAAGTGGCATCGGGTTTGATCATGGTAAAAGTTCTGTTGCTCATATAGTTGTATTTGGGGGGCAAAGGTAGCAGTTTGCTGTGGTTTGTGGAAGGGAAGTCCCTTTTTTAATACACAATTCCCAAATAGTTTTGCCTGTGCCGGCAGGAAATTGCAATTTTGCTGCCTCCATGGATCCTATTCAATCTTTCTACCCCCTTTTACATCAACCCGCTCGGGTGGTGATTACTACCCACCAAAAACCGGATGGCGATGCACTGGGCTCCTCCCTCGGATTGTACCACTTTTTGGTACAGTTGGGACATACAGTAACTGTGATCTCGCCAACCAACTGGCCTGATTTTCTCAACTGGTTACCCGGTATCGAATCTGTAATCAATTTTGAGAGCCAGCGGGAAAAATCACGTCAGCTCATTGCTGATGCGCAGTATATTTTTTGTCTGGATTTCAACATATTGCACCGCCCCAAGCATCTGGACCCCTTGCTGGAGGCAGCTTCTGCCAAGAAAATTCTCATCGATCACCACCAGGAACCTCAGGTGACTGCCTTTAATTGGGGTATCAGTGATACCGGCAAAAGTTCTACCTGTGAAATGGTTTATGACTTCATCGTCGATTCCGGACATGACGGTCTCCTGCATCCCGAAATGGCCACCTGCCTGTATGCCGGTGTGATGACAGACACAGGTTCTTTCCGTTTCCCTGCTGCAACAGCTTCCGTGCACCGCATGGTAGCCAGATTAAAAGATACAGGCATTAACCATGCCCGGATTCATGATGCCATCTTCGATAACTTCCTTGAAAACAGACTTCGGTTCATCGGCTTTGCCCTGCTCAACCGAATGG
>DAIMYK010000370.1:0-2082 GCA_036734525.1 Sediminibacterium sp.
GTACCACCGGAACCAGTGGTGTCTTAAAAGGTCTTGGCATATCCGGATTTTCTCTTCGCATGATCCATACACCCAAGCTAACCAATACAAATGCGAAGAGCGTACCGAAAGATGTGAGGTCGCCCGCCACATGTCCGGGTACAAAAGCTGCAAAAGCTCCTACAAAAACAAAGAGAATCAAATTAGCTTTATAGGGCGTTTGAAATTTCGGGTGCAGTTCTCCAAATGCCTTTGGAATTAGCCCGTCGTTACTCATAGAATAGAAAATACGACTTTGTCCCATCAACATCACCAATATTACTGAAGAGAATCCAGCCAAAATCGCAACTGTTACAGCAGAAGCTAGCCATTCATATCCTTTCATATAATTAGAGATAGTATAAGCAACAGAAGCTTCTCTACCTTTTTCCGGATCTACAAAATCTTGCCAGTTGGCAACTCCGGTCAGCACATGTCCGAACAGAATATAAAGAATCGTACAAACCACCAGTGAACCTAAAATGCCGATGGGCATATCTCTTTTTGGATTCTTAGCTTCCTGCGCGGCAGTACTGACTGCATCGAATCCGATGAAAGCAAAGAATACGATTGCAGCACCACCCAGCACTCCACCCAGCCCATTTTTTAAAATCCCGTCATAATTCACCAATTCAACACCTGCAGCGTCTATTACCGGCTTGGTGCCTTCGGGAATCATATAAGGCGTATGGTTTTCAGGTTTAATGAACTGCCAGCCAATCACAATGAATAAGATTACAATGGCTACTTTGATGAACACGATGATAGCATTCACCATGGCACTTTCCTGAGTTCCTTTGATTAATAAAAGTGTCAGTAATAATAAAATAACCAGGGCAGGTGCATTCATGATTCCCTGGTGCAGAACTCCAGCGCTATCTGTGAAACTTTCAAATGGCGAATGGCACCATTCATAAGGGACTGCCCCCCCCAGCAGTTTGTTGAGGTATTCACTCCAGGCAATTGATACCGTAGCAGCACCCAATGCATATTCCATTATCAGTGCCCAGCCAATGATCCATGCAATTGTTTCACCCATAGTAACATAGGAGTATGCATATGCACTTCCAGAAATAGGAATCATAGCAGCGAATTCTGCATAGCAGAGGCCTGCAAATGCACATCCGACTGCAGCAATAATAAAAGAAATTGTAACAGCAGGACCGGCAGCTTGTCCTGCAGCCGCGGCTGTTCTTACAAATAACCCTGCGCCAATAATGGCTCCAATACCCAGGGCCACCAGATTACCCGCCCCCAGGGTTCGTTTCAATCCCTTTTCAGAGTCTCCGGCCTGTGCCAATAAAAGGTCTAGGGATTTTTTTCTGCTGAATAAACTCATGATAGAAATGTTAGGTTTTCAAATAATTTCATCCGGAAAAATAGGCAATTCTTCGCTCTTATAACAAAAGTTTTTATCGCTTCCTCCATTTTTTACCCTGATGGCTTTCGGGGGAATCATTATCTTGCAAGCTAATCATTGCCCATATGAAAAAGTCGAACCGGCTCACGCTATATATCCTGATTGCTATGGTCGCAGGAGCCATTTTGGGCTATGTGGTTCATGTCAACGCACAGCAGCCCTTCATCGATACTTTCTCTAAAAACATCAAGTTACTGACCACAGTTTTTATCCGGCTGGTACAGATGATCATCGCTCCGCTCGTATTTTCCACACTCGTAGTTGGGATTGCTAAATTAGGCGACCTGAAATCCGTGGGAAGGGTAGGTGGAAAAGCCATGCTTTGGTTCATCGCAGCCTCACTGGTAAGTCTTTTATTGGGAATGGTACTGGTGAATTTTTTCCAGCCCGGAGCCGGCTTTACCGAAGTAAAAGGGGATGCCACTGAAGCAGGAAAGCTTGTCAGCAATACCCAGCAGTTCAATCTGCAACAATTTGTGGAGCACATTGTTCCCCGTAGCGTGCTCGAGGCAATGGCTACTAATGAAATTCTGCAACTCGTTGTATTCAGCATCTTTTTTGGGGTGGCAACCGCTGCCCTGGGGGATAAAGCAAAAGTAATCGTAAAAGGGGTGGACGCCGTGGCCCATATCATTCTGAAAATG
>DAIMYK010000371.1:0-2078 GCA_036734525.1 Sediminibacterium sp.
GAGTCCGATAGCAGCCATCACCAAAAAGGGTTCTGCTTCTTTATTTTTTCCCTTGAACAGTGTTCGCAGGGTGATCACTGCGATGGTGATGAACAGACTAATATAGAGTAAGCCTCCGGGTATGCCGAGTTCCGCGAAGAATTCCAGAAAATCATTGTGGGCATGGAGTGGAACGGATTATTCATCGAATATCTCTTTGGAAGGTTCGATGCTTTCTAGTTTCCAGTTACCATAGCCGGCTCCTAGAAAGGGGTGGCTGCGGGTATAGTCGATGGCATGTTGCCAGAAAGCCAGTCGTTGATTTCTGCTATTGTCTTTTTCCGATACGATTGAACCCATTCTTTCCACCACGGTTCCATAACCCCCGTCTGCATTTTCATCCCCCGCATTGTACTTGCTTGAATTCACCAGTCCCTGACCGATGAGATAGCTTACAGCCAATGGCAGAAGCAGAAAGATAAATTTTACCCAATGCTCCTTATTCTTATCTCTCAAGAATCTATAAATCTCATAGATCAAAGTCAACACGATCACCGCGATAAGTCCGAGGTAAGTGGTTCTGGAGTTCAGCAGGAAAATCACCAGTGACCCCAATGTGAATGAAGCCACGAAGAATAGTTTTCTGATGCCGGGCAATTGTAAAATTCCATAGAGAGCAAATGGGATTTTAATCATCAGACTTGCCGCATAGATATTTTTATTGCCGGCATTTCCTCTCATTCCAAGAACTATTTCATTGAAACTCATACTTCCCATTTGGGAGAGCAGAAAACTCAGTGATTGCAGTGATTGCAGTAATAATATTCCTGTCAGCAGGTATGCAAGTGCATGGATGACTGCCTTTTTTTGATCGATGAGAAGAAACAGATTGAAGTAAGCAACCACGGTGGTAAGCAGGCGGGCCAGGCAAACCCATGTTTCCGTGGTGTTGAAGGCCCAGGTAACCGATATGGTAGCCCAGGTTAGAAAAGCCAGTAAGAGATAGGTGAAGGGAAAGGAGAAAAGTCTTTTAGTAGCGGACTCAAATTCCTGGTGTGCATAGAGCAGGTAGGATAAACAAACAATGTCCACTACTGCCAGATAGAACCATTGCGGACCCATAGTATCATAAGATCCCAGGTTGGGTATGAACTCTACGAGTAAATACAAAAGGAGGAAGAAAATAGCTATCCAGTCAGGTAAACGGGTGGTAGTAGGTCGGCTTACCTGTGCCGATGGGGTTGCGGAATCAGTTTCCGGCACCCTTTTTTTATGTTTTTTGGCCATAGGAATGGTGATGACGTAAAAATATCAAAAAAACATGGTGTTTGCTCATTTCGGTGAGGCGGTCGGGTTATTATCATCCGGTTAGTCACATAAAAAGGGGGAATAAATAGGTGATTGGGGTATCCGGTCGATAATTGAATGACATATACATTGTAATATATTTATATTTGATTCAGGTAAGGTTGAAAAGAAATCCATACAACTCATAGAAAAATTTTTCTGTTTAACTACATAATCCTACCTTTGCCGTCCCAATACGAAAAATGGGATAGGAATATGTCTCAGCGAATCAGAATAAAACTACAGTCCTACGACCACAACTTAGTGGATAAGTCGGCTGAAAAGATTGTAAAAACTGTACGCAGTACAGGTGCGGTAGTTACTGGACCTATTCCGCTGCCCACGCACAAGAAGATATTCACGGTACTTCGTTCACCACACGTGAACAAGAAGAGCCGCGAGCAGTTCCAGTTGGCAACGCACAAGCGTTTACTGGATATATACACTTCTTCTTCTCGTACGGTGGATGCGTTGAGCAAGCTGGACTTACCCTCCGGTGTTGAGGTAGAGATCAAAGCCTGATGTTGATTGGGTTTTGAAAGTTTGAAAAAAGAGTTCTTATCATAATGTCATCTTTCAAATTCGCCTCTGGCGGAAGAAAAAAGCGCTGACATAACCTAAACTCCCGGGGATGGTCGGGAGGAAACATATAAACAGGCCCTTCGAGGTTTGTTTACTGCCGGTACTTCCGCTTTTCTAACCAGAAAAAACAAAGGAAAAGGTCGGTGGCGAACGAGGATTGAAATCTGCTA
>DAIMYK010000372.1:0-2077 GCA_036734525.1 Sediminibacterium sp.
CTTTGCACTTGCTGTTAACGAGGAAAATGCTTCTTTTGGCCGGGTGGTGACTGCGCCTACCAATGGCGCCGCAGGAGTTATACCGGCTGTACTTCAGTATTTTGTCTGTTTCTGTGGTGGTGAAAGTGACGAGCAGGTTATCCGTTTTTTACTCACTGCTTCGGAAATCGGAAGTATCTTCAAGAAAGGTGCTACTATTTCTGCCGCCATGGGCGGATGTCAGGCGGAGATCGGAGTTTCTTCCGCCATGGCAGCTGCTGCTTTAACGGAAGCAATGGGTGGCAGCCAGCGTCAGGCACTCATGGCAGCTGAAATTGCCATGGAACATCATCTCGGACTTACCTGCGACCCTATTGCCGGATTGGTTCAAATACCCTGCATAGAAAGAAATACCATGGGGGCCATCAAAGCCATAACTGCTTCCCAACTCGCCTTGCAAAGTGCTCCGGATTTTGCCATTGTTAGTCTCGATAAGGTAATCAAGACCATGTGGGATACCGCTCAGGACATGAGCAGCAAATACAAAGAAACTGCTGCCGGAGGTTTAGCCGTTCATATTCCCATCAGTTTACCTGAATGTTGATCAGACTGTGATTGCTTCCGAGGAACTTCCTACTTCATCGAATTCGCGAATCACATTATAGAGTGTGCCTCTTTCAATCGGTTTTCTTCCCGATTGCCGTATGAGTTGTACCAATTCTTCCGTGGTCATACTCGGACTTTGTTCTTCACTGCCCGCCATGGAATAAATTTTCGTTGAATCGTCGATGGTACCATCTATGTCATTCACTCCAAAAGACAAAGTCATTCTTGCTTGCTCCCTTCCCAACATAGGCCAGTAGGCCTTTATATGAGGAAAGTTATCCAGATAGAGGCGGGCAACTGCATACATCTTCAGGTCTTCTATAATGGTAGATTCTGCCACATGTTGCATGTCATTGTCTTTGTTCCTGAACTTCAGCGGAATAAATGTGTTGAAGCCACCTGTTTCATCTTGTAATTGTCTCAATCTTTCCATGTGGTCAATGCGGTGCCAGTAAGATTCAATATGTCCATACAGCAGCGTCGCATTGGAATGCATGCCCAACTGATGGGCAGTGCGATGAATCTCCAGCCATCCTTCTGCATTTACTTTGTCATCACAAATTTTTGTTCTGATCTCAGGATGAAAAATTTCGGCACCACCTCCGGGTAAAGAATCCAACCCCGCAGCATGCGCCTGCTCAAGTCCTTCCCGTACAGTTAATTTCGCTTTGCGGAACATATAATCAAGTTCTACCGGAGTGAATGCTTTGATGTGCAGATCGGGTCGATGTGCTTTGATGGATCTCAATAACTCCAGGAAGAATGCCATGTTCATTTTTGGATGAACACCCCCCACTATGTGTACTTCCGTTACCGGTTTCCCGTCATAACTTTTCACAATGTGCATCATTTGCTCAATACTGAGTTCCCAACCTTCTTCTCTGTGGGCATAGCCACGGGAATAAGAACAAAAAGCACTGTTGAATACACAAACATTGGTGGGTGCAATATGAAAGTTGCGGTTGAAATAAGTTCGGTCCCCGTGTTTTTTTTCGCGCACATGATTGGACAACATTCCGAGAAAAGAAAGTGATCCCTTTTCAAATAAAAGCACGCCCTCTTGTTCATTCAAACGTTCACCCTGCAAAACCTTATTTCCAATATTGGTTAATTCTGCATCCTTGTTATTCGATAACAAAGTAAATAGGGAAGGGGTGGCTGACAACATACTGCTGTGTTTGTTGCGCAAAATTACTCTCTTCCGGTGAGATGGTGGGTCTGTTCTTGCAAAAGAAATGTCAACAATGGTTAATCTACTAGTTCACCCTCCGTTACAACATGTTTTTGTTCATGCTTGTATCGGAAGAGCAAGGGGAAGAAGATAGACAAAACAAGGGCATAACCCGCAAAGCTATACCATATAGAGGGCCAGTCCCGATGAATTTCCTGGGTAACCGGATTGACGGTGGTAAAATAATCAACGACCCAGCCGCTGATAGAGCCCCCCAAATAGGCTCCTATTCCATTGGACATGAACATGATAAGTCCTTGC
>DAIMYK010000373.1:0-2071 GCA_036734525.1 Sediminibacterium sp.
AAAATAGAATGGAATTAATTCTTCTTGTGCATCGATTCGTACTCTTTGTACTTTGCATCGTACAAATCATATAATTTCATGTCCTTTCCACGCATTCTATCGCGTTTATATTCATACATGTTCGCCAGAAAATCGAGTGAACGATCAAAAACCATTTTTTCAGTACGGTTCAGGTCATTTCTTCCTCTCAAAGCATCGACCGCTTTTTCCATCCATCCAATAGATGTTTCCAGGTTTTCATTGATGGGCTTCTCCAATTCTGTGTTGAGTTTTTTCACTGCATCGGTTTGCTCTTTGAACTTTGCCTCCTGCTGTGCCTTTTTCTTCGGATCTTTCTCGGGTGCCGGCTTATTGCTATTCATCAATTGCAGCGTTCTGATATTTTCGGAATATTTATCTGAATAATCATTGAAATTATTGTAATAAAGCAATCCCGCATTGAAGGCAGCAACAGCATTTTTATTGTTTTTTTCATATGCTTTTTGAAAAGCCTCTGAAGCTTTTTTGCTATACATGGCTTGTGTGGCACTGTCCATGTCTTTATCTTTGTTCTTCGAATTGGCAAACCAGTCACCAAACTGCAGGTATTGGAATTCATTCAATGTACCAGCAGCGCTTTCTTTATCATACAGCGCAGTCTTTTCAGCCAGATTGAGATTTTTTTCCAGATAATCCATCTCATAGTCATCCCAGTTTTCTTTGGGATACATTTGTTTGCTCAGGCCCAGGTATTTTCTGAATTGGCTCTCATTCTTGGTGGATGTATAGTATCCAAGAACATATCTATACATGTCCACGTAAGATTCATCAGCAACCTGGTTATCTGCAAGTCTGGTGTACTGCTGAACCGCTTGTTCTGCTTTTTGGGCATTTTGATAAGCGTATCCCAGGTACAAAATTGACGTAGTATCAAAAGGAGTCTTGGTATTGATCCACTTATTTTGATAAATCTGGTCGTAGGTCTTTACTGAAGTTGTAAAGAAATAAGATGCAGAATCCCAATTCTTCGCGTTGAAGGTTCTTACCCCTTCCTGGAACGAACCCTGGTATAGATCAAAATACCCTTGTGGGCCTTCGGGACCAAGGTCTGTTACCAATTTGTAGGAAGCATCCATTTGCTGATATTTGGCGAATGCCTCTTCTGCTACTTCTTTGGCATTGGGAGTTTTGGCACGCAGGGCAGCATTATTGAAGATGGCAGCATAGATCCTGGATCTCCAGTAGTAAGTTTCTGCTTTCCCTGAAAATTTAGGATCGGTGACTGCTTTATCTATTTCTGCCTTGGCTTCAGCCAATTTTTGGCTCATCATAAAAAGCTGAACTTTCTTCATTTCCTGTGCCTGTATATTTCCCAGAACCAGGCAGCCCAGAATTGCGCTAAGAAAAAACTGTTTCATATGGTTGTTTTTAGGAGGGTTCTTGTGTTGTTGCATCTAAATTAGGATTTTCAGCAGATTCGTCATTAGAAGAAACTATTTCGTTTCCATTATCACTTGGAACGGGTTCATCTTGTTCTTCAATTTGCGAGATGGCGGCTATTTCATCATTTTCATCGAGCTTGATAAGTTTTACTCCCTGTGTTGCTCTTCCCGCCTCGCGGATCTGCTGGATGCTGGTTCTAATGGTTATGCCGGATTTACATGTGATGATCAGGTCTTCCTTCTCTGTGACACTCAACAATCCCACCAGACTTCCGGTTTTTTCTGTTACGTTAATGGTTTTAACTCCCTTACCTCCCCTGTTGGTGATTCTGTATTCTTCTATGGAGGTTCGCTTCCCAAATCCCTGCATACTTACTACCAGAACTGTTCTGGTGGGATCATCCTTGTGTATGCAGATCATACCTGCGACTTCATCGGCATCATTTTCTACTTCGATTCCGGCCTCACCTATTGCACCACGTCCGGTCGCCCTTACTTTTGATTCCGGGAAGCGGATGGCTCGACCACTCTTCACTGCCATCATGATTTCCTGGTTGCCATCGGTAAGCTTGGCCATGATCAATTCATCTCCCTCAACAATGGTGATGGCATTCACACCGGTTGCCCGCGGGCGGCTGAAGTCTTCAAGG
>DAIMYK010000374.1:0-2067 GCA_036734525.1 Sediminibacterium sp.
GGCGGGCAGCCTTGGGCGCAGGGCCGGTTGGCAGGTAAGTCTTGCCGAGGTGATGGATCGTATCCTTCCCTTCTGCATTGAATTTCGCCGGATAGAAATTCGCATTGATATACTGCGCGATGCCCGGGTTGGCATAGGTGGTCTTCATCATCTGCTTGCACCAGCCGCACCAGTCGGTGTAAAAGTCCAGAATGATTGGACGGGGCTGCTTCGCATTCTTCTCCAGTGCTTCCTCCAGCGTCATCCACTTCACCAGACTACCCTCGGAATCGGGCGTTTGGGCCGAAAGGAGCAGTGATACTAGCAGGCAACAGGACAACAGGGTTACACGGAGGAACATGTCGCAAAGTTAGTTAATGGGTGGAAAACGGTGTAATGGCCATGCGAGCCGGATGCGGCGAGGCAAGTTGTCGTTTATGCAACAAGACAGCAGATGGCTGCAAACCACAGGACAAGAATCCCGCATAAAAGCGGTTGCGCCCTGCAGGTGTAAGCTCCCCCTTTTTTCGGGCCATTTAAAAATGGAGTTTCTAAGTTATGGTTTTTAGTTTTGGGACATTGAAATATTGATAAGTCTCTTCTTTTTTTATTGGATTGACTTATCAACATTTCAACATCCTAATATCATTCGATATTTTTATTTCTTCGGGTGTACGGTAGTTTAAAGCTGCATGAGGTCGTTGAGTATTGTAGTCCTGTTTCCATTCCATGGCTTTATCCCTCATTTCATCAATGGTGCGGAATATATAAGCGTTCAGCAGTTCCTTGCGGATGTTTCCGTTGCAGCGTTCCACAAAGGCGTTTTGCGTAGGCTTACCCGGCTGAATAAAAACCAACAGGACACCATTTTCCTTGCACCAGACATCCAGTGCGTGAGAAATGAATTCCGGACCGTTGTCCATGCGCATCATCTGAGGAAGTCCCCGGCTTTCCTTTAATGCTTCCAGAACACGTATTAGCCTGGGAGTAGGAAGACAATTATCCACTTCGATCCACAGTACTTCCCGGTTAAAATCATCGATGATGTTCAGTAATCGAACCTTTCGGCCATCCCACAAGCTGTCAGACATGTAATCAATGCTCCAGACCTGATTCAGACGCTCGGGTTGGAACAAGGCGTGCTTCACTCTTGCCGGAAGTCTCTTCTTCATGCGCCTTCGGATATTCAGTCCCATCTCCGTATAAACCCGGTAGACGCGTTTATGATTCCAGGAAAATTGCATGCGTCGCATCCTGTAAAAACTCTGCCAAAAGCCAATGGCAGGATGCTTTTCCAGCAGCAGTTGCAGCTGATCGCGTACAGGGCCATTACGGTCCGGTCGCGGTACATATTGATACGTACTGCGGGAGATGTTCATCAATCGGCAGGCCTGACGAATCGTTAGTTTCTTCTCTTCAACCATGACTCTTGCTGCGACTAACTTCTCGGCAGGCCGTCGAACTTTTTTCCCAGCACATGTTTCATGGCATCGATTTCAAGCGTCATATTGGCAACAATACGCTTGAGCCGTGAATTCTCATCTTCCAGGTCCTTGACCCGACGGAGTTCATTGACATCCATGCCTCCGTATTTGGCTTTCCAGTTGTAGAAGGTCTGGTCGGCAATGCCGTGTTCCCGGCAGATATCGCCTACCTTTTTACCGTGCTCATGCTCCTTGAGCATAGCTACAATCTGTGTTTCGGTGAATCTTGACTTTTTCATGGGCAATTAAATTTAGAGATTTTACAGCTCTTTCTCTATTTCTAATTGGCCGGATTTCAGGGGAGCTTACAGATGGTAGCTGCCTAAATGAAATAATGGTTGCAGAAGGCTATGCGAAGCCCTACAATCGATTTTTTTGCTCCGAACTACCAAAGTATCAATTATTGAGCAACACCGCTAAAATCAAGCAAAAAGGGCTATTTTCTGTACTCAAAAATTGGTAAAAATTACCCTTTAATTTGTTGCACCTATGTTGTACCTATTTTGATATAACACTTTTATAGTATTGTATATCAATGCTTTATATATCTGCTTGCGACAAGGTGCTGCTATAAGCAGATTATTTTTTAGGTGGTCTTCCCCTC
>DAIMYK010000375.1:0-2066 GCA_036734525.1 Sediminibacterium sp.
GTCATAAAAGTTGAACATTTAGGTAAGAAGTACAACCTAAAGCATCTTGTGAACACACACAAAGATGACATGATTGTGGATTCAATGAAACGTTGGGGCAAGAATTTATTTTCCAAAAAAGAAGAAGCTGAAGATTTTTGGGCATTGCGTGATGTGTCTTTCGAGATAGAAAAGGGAGATAGGGTAGGTATTATTGGAAGGAATGGTGCAGGTAAATCAACATTACTGAAAATGTTGAGCAGGATCGTAGCGCCTACAACCGGTAGAATAGAGTATGACGGACGCATGGCATCATTACTTGAAGTAGGTACAGGGTTTCATGGAGATCTGAGTGGGCGTGAGAATATTTACCTCAATGGCTCTATCCTTGGCATGAGCAAAAAGGAAATAGACGCGAAGTTCGATGAGATCGTTGCCTTTAGTGAGGTGGAACAATTCTTGGATACACCTGTAAAACGCTATTCTTCCGGAATGTACGTGCGATTGGCCTTTGCCGTGGCAGCGCATCTTGAATCGGAGATACTGATCGTGGATGAAGTATTGGCTGTGGGAGATGCTTCCTTTCAGAAGAAATGTTTGGGTAAAATGAATGAGATCAGCAAAGAGGGTGGACGAACCATTCTATTTGTAAGTCACAGTATTGATGCCATTCAGAAATTATGCAACAAAGGGATCTTATTGAACAAAGGTCAACTGCTTACAAGTGGATCAATAGATCATGTGATCAACCAATATATTGAATCGAATGTGTCTAACAATGGATTCTATGCAATTGAGAAGAATCAGTTGAGTGTGACCAATCCTCAGGGCAGGATCAATTCTATACGCGTATTGAATAGTAAGGGACAACAAGCCAATGAAATTGCCATTGGTGAACCCTGGAAAATTCAAATGCTGGTGAGTATTGACAAGGCTGTGCCTAATTTTGTGGCAGGCATGGGTTTGCAAAATATACATGGGACGCCTATCATCACCACATGGGGCAATACCATGTCTGTTGAACCAGGAAATTATGAGATAGAATTTTCGAATGATGAGATCCTTTACAATTCGGGATTGTACAAACTATCGCTTGGATTGTCGTCAGATAATATTTCGTTCTTTTACAATGATACGGAAGCATTTTTAAATATAAGTGAAGCAGGGAAAACGGAGAATGATCACCGTATGATCAACCGCTCAGGAGGTTTATTGCTTAATCAAATGAATTTTAAAATACGTAAAATATGAAATTACACTTAGGTTGCGGACAAAAGTACCTTGAAGGTTACAACAATATTGATTTTCCATCAACCGAACATACGGTTCAAAATACGTCGGTTGCCGATGAGTTTCATAATTTGTATGAATTGACCTACCCTTCAGTTACCATTGAAGAGGTTCGGTTGCACCATGTTTTCGAACATTTCGACAGAGCTACCGTGTGTGCCTTTATGTCGGCATGGAACTCATGGTTGAAACCCGGAGGCAGATTGCATATTGAAGTACCTGATTTTGAGAACACCTTTAAAAAGAACATGAGTCTGTTGAAACGTGATAAAAATGAGGGCGTGGCTCTTCGTCACTTCTTTGGTTCACTAGATGCGCCATGTGCAGTGCATTATGAAGGCTATTCAGAGATATTGCTGACCAAGATATTTCAGGCATTTGGTTTCGAGGTTAAGGTGATAAACAAAACAGAGTACAAACGCACGTTCAATATCGAGATCATAGGTACCAAGGCCAAGGCCCTTTCTGAATCAGATGCAAAAAAGGCTGCTTCAGAATATCTGAGATTCTATCTGGTGGATGACAGTTCATCAGAGATGCAAATGCATGGGGTTTGGTTGGCAAATTTTGAAAAACAATTGGCAAAATCCTTTGCAAAAAAGTGATCTGAACATATCCGTAGTTATCCCTAATTACAACCGTTCGCAGGAACTTGTTCGCGCAGTAAAAAGTGCGTTAGCTCAATCTACTCCTATACTGGAAGTTTTAGTTTGCGATGATGGATCAACCGACGATTCAAAGAAGAGAATTGAAGAACTGAACGATCCCCGAGTAATATGGGTTGATTGTTGGAAGAA
>DAIMYK010000376.1:0-2058 GCA_036734525.1 Sediminibacterium sp.
GCTGCTTTTGCCCCTAATATTGGGTTACCTCTTATTGAATATTGGTAAAAAGGGCGCCGGCCAGTCTACCGGAAGATGGGCCATTGCAGCCCTGCTTTTTTCCTGGGGGGGAGATTTGCTGTTAATGGGTGAGGGAACACAACTGTTTCTTTCAGGAATGATCTGCTTTATGCTTACCCATTTTTGTAATATTCGGATACTGGCTAAAGTTTCTTCTTTTCGCTGGAGTGTATATACAGTTACCGGCACACTGGCATCTTTATTGGCAGTAGGTCTTTTTTACTATTTGTTGAAAGACCGACTGGGAAGTTTTCTTCTACCGGTAGTAATTTATATGGCCTTGATTGCTGTTAGCTGGGCTCTCTCATTTAATCTGTTGAACCAGGCGCAACTTGAAAAAACAGCAGCTTCATTCATTATTCCCGGCATTGGATTATTTGTTCTTTCCGATGCGATGTTGGCATACGGAAAATTTTTTCAGCTAACATCGGTTAGCTTGAATATGCTCGTGATGCTGACTTACGGAATGGCTCAATGGCTTATCGCAGAGGGATACATTTTATTGATTAATACACAGGAAGAAAACAAATAAGGGGACAAATCATTATCCCCTTATTTGTTTGTATGGAAGAGAACACTATTTGATATCTACATCTATTTTGTTGTCCTCGGGTATGCGGTCAATCAACTGGTTATAGGGGTCAATTCCTGCTTTAACCGGTTTCCCTTTCACTTTAAACTGGAGCGTGTATTCACCATTTTTAAATAGGTGTTTTTTCAGGTACAGTGGCTGCGTTAATTTCCTGCCATTCTTTTCAACCTTTTCTTCTGCAAAAATACCAATGTCAATGTAGTCGTTGGTAGAAGGGGCTTCGGCTTCATTGCCTTTCTCATCAGCATACATTTTTCTTGCCTTGACAGTCAGCGTTACTTCATATTCATCGCCTTTGAGTTTGGTGGCAGTGGCCTTGAGAATTCTGTTTTCATACAGTGCAATTTTTAGCCAGGAATCTTCCAGGAAATATTGCAAGGAGTCAGGTACAGCTTTTTGAACAAAGGAAAATAAATCATAACTACCGGGGAATGGTGGATTTTCTCTCAGCGCAAAACTGTCACGAAATGCTTTTATCTGCGCATTCAATTTGTCTTCTCCCACATAATCCTGTAAGGCATATAAGATTAAACTTCCTTTTTGGTACCATTGATATGGACGATTACAATTGATGAAGAAGTTTTCTTTTTTTGTCTCGGTAGCTCTTCCCCGCAGGTAACCATCCAGATCATACCGAAGGAAACGTTGAACATTGTCATGTCCATATTTTTCCTTGGCTACCATCAATGCCGAATATTCCGCGAGTGACTCCGAGATAAGGTTCGAACCACGTGTATAATTCGGTACCACCTGGTGACCCCACCACTGGTGTGCCAATTCATGAACGGTTACATAATAGAAATAATCATAGTCATTGGGATCTGAGAAGTCAGCATACCAGCCAAAGTCTTCGGAATAAGGAATCGTATTCGGGAAAGATTGTGCAAAGCCGGCATAACGGGGGAATTCCAGGATGCGGGCCTGTCTGTACTGATAGGGTCCGAAATGACGATGGAAATAACTGAGTCCGTCTTTTAATGCCGACATCATTCTGTCAAGATTATAGGCATGCTCGTGGTGATAATAAATTTCGAGGTTGACTTCCTTGCCCTCCGGACTTACCCATTTGTCTTTTCGAATAGCATACCGTGCAGAAACTATATTGAAAAAATAGTCTGCTTTAGAATCCTGTTTATAATGAAAATATCGCCTTCCATTATCTGTCCATTCTTTTTGAATGTATCCCGGTGCGATAGCAATTTGATCGGGTGAAGTGCTAACGATGCATTCAAAATCAATCAGGTCTGCATCATCGTTGAATAGCAGGGTTTTTTCCCCGTAAGGATCGCGGTGGGGGGGAAGTTCCTCCTTCTTTTCGGGCAATTTATATTTTTTTCTATCGGCATCGCCGTTCAATTCCATGTCTGCATTATAACCTATTGATGGTATTCCTCCACTGGTAAATG
>DAIMYK010000377.1:0-2057 GCA_036734525.1 Sediminibacterium sp.
TCAGTCTCTATTCAGGAGTCATGACGGGTGAGGGAGATTCTTCCACCAATTTCTGATGTCGGCGCTGAATCGAACAGTCCCGCTCTCTCAGGTGACAAACATTTCCATACTGATCGCCGGCAACCTGGATCTCAATGTGGCGGGGTTCTTCCACAAATTTTTCCATGTAAATGCCATCATTCTTAAATGCTGCAGCAGCCTCTGTCTTAGCAGTGGTATAGGCTCTTTCCAGGTCATCTTCCTTCCAAACAACCCTCATACCTTTTCCCCCACCTCCGGCAGTTGCCTTCAATATAACAGGATACCCGATTTCCTTTGCCATGCGGGCAGCAGCTTCAAGACTTTCCAACAGACCCTTTCCGCCAGGTACTACAGGCACACCGGCTGCGATCATGGTTTCTTTTGCTGTAATCTTATCTCCCATCTTACTGATCATGTCTGGTGTCGGTCCGATGAACTTGATACCATGGTCAGCACAGATTTGTGAGAATCGAGCGTTCTCAGCCAAAAATCCATATCCCGGATGAACTGCATCGGCATTGGTGATTTCCGCGGCAGCCATGATATGCGGGATGTTCAAATAAGAATCGACACTTGCCGGCTTTCCGATACATACCGCTTCATCAGCGAACTTCACATGCAAACTATCCTTATCTGCAGTGGAATACACGGCTACGGTTTTGATACCCATTTCTCTGCAGGTTCTGATAACACGCAGTGCAATCTCTCCGCGGTTGGCTATTAATATTTTTTTAAACATGCTGAAAAAGATTTAGGGACACTACTTGCAGGTAGTTAATCCTTCCGGTGAACAGAAAATATAATTGACTACTTGGGATCAACCAGGAAGAGTGGCTGATCGAATTCAACCGGACTGGCATCTTCTACCAGAACTTTTACTATGGTTCCGCTTATTTCACTTTCTATCTCATTGAAGAGTTTCATTGCTTCAATGATGCAAAGCACTTTTCCGGGAGCCACTGATTGTCCGACATCGGCCAAAACGGGTTTGTCAGGGGATGACCGACGGTAGAAAGTACCGATCATCGGACTCTTGATGGTGATCAGTTTATCCTGTGCAGGGGTTGGTGCAGTTGCTGCCGGCGGGGGAGTTGCTGCAGCCGAAGGAGCCGGGGGCGGGGGTGCCGTATGATAACCCTGGTGAACAGGGGCAGCTGCCTGGGTGATTACCTGTTCCTCTTTTTGTTTGATGGTTACCTTACCATCTTTATCCTCTATACTAATTTCACCGATGTTACTCTTGTTGATGATCTTGATTAATTCGTGGATTTGTTTCAGGTCCATAAAAAGCTTTTTATGGGGGATGAACCCCGGTTATTCAATGGCAATGCGTGAATACAATCACGCCCGTTTTACTTAAAAGCGGCTTCTTACAGGATGGATGGATTTGTGCGAAATGAGGGCAAAAATAGGGTGTTTTGGGCCAAAAATGGCCAAAAATGCATCAAAATTGAATAAAAATTGAAAAAAACAGCAGAAAATCGAAATCCGGATAATTACTCCTTCCCTTCCTTCACCCGCTCTACATAACTGCCATCTTTGGTGTTAACCCTTATCAGTTCCCCGTCCTCAACGAACAAGGGCACCATTACGGTGGCACCTGTTTCAACAGTAGCTGCCTTTAGGGCACGGGTAGCGGTATCACCACGTAACCCCGGCTCACAATAGGTTATTTTAAGTACAATCTTCTCGGGCAATTCCGCTCCGATGGGTTGTTCTGTTTCCGCATTGATATAAACGAAGACTTCTGAACCATCTTTCAAGAACTGAGGGGCATCGATCATTTCCTCGGCAAGGGCAATCTGT
This sequence comes from Sediminibacterium sp., assembly GCA_036734525.1. Taxonomy (GTDB): domain Bacteria; phylum Bacteroidota; class Bacteroidia; order Chitinophagales; family Chitinophagaceae; genus Sediminibacterium. Next base: position 1,828 of record DAIMYK010000377.1, read on the forward strand.
TCGAATGTCTCATTGTTCATCAGGTTGAAGCCACTATCATCTTTATATAAAAATTGGAAAGCTTTTTTTTCAACACGAACGGGAAAAATATTTTCACCACTGGTCCATGTCTTTTCGATGGTACGTTTGTTGTCCACCCCTTTTAGCTTGGCCCAAACTTTGGCTGCGGCGCGAGCTGTCTTGTTTTCGCCGAATTCAACTACAGAATATAAACTGCCGTCCAATTTAAG
>DAIMYK010000378.1:0-2056 GCA_036734525.1 Sediminibacterium sp.
AAAGTGTTTTTCTGGACGGACCCAAGCACAGGATCAATGAATTTTTCTTTGGCTGGGATGTATTCATGCAATTCATCAAAGGGTTCCGGACACTGCATTTTCTGGATCCCTGCATTACAGTTTTCGGATCTGCCCGATTTAAAGAAGATGACTTTTATTATCAGAAAGCCCGTGAGTTTGGCAAACAAATTGCCAATCTCGGTTTTACTACCATGACCGGCGGAGGTCCGGGTATCATGGAGGCTGCCAATCGGGGGGCATTTGAAAACAATGGGACATCTGTAGGATGCAATATTGAATTACCGTTTGAACAGCACCCCAATCCTTACATGCACAAATGGATCACTTTCAAATATTTTTTTGTTCGAAAAGTGATGCTGGTGAAATACTCTTATGGCTTTATCATTATGCCGGGTGGGTTTGGTACCATGGATGAGCTATTTGAAACTTTGACTTTGATTCAAACAAAGGTCATCAACGATTTCCCCATGGTCTTGTTTGGCACCGAATACTATAAGCCAATGCTGGAAGCAATTGATACCATGATTGAACGAGGTACCATCAGTGTCGAGGATAAAAAATTGTTCCTGTTGACCGATGATGTTGATGAGGCCATGCAGTTCATTCAATCCTACATTCGCGAAAATTACGAGGTAAAACCCAGAAAGAGGTTGTGGTGGTTGTTCGAAAAAAGATAGTTGCTTACTGTTTGATTTTTTTTCCTGCGGGGAAGGTATAACCCAGGCTAAGGATAAGTTCATAGGTGCCAAAAGCCTGACTGGCAGTGCCCTGAAATACTTTTAGTCCCGAATAACGCGCATAATCCACTTTATTGGTCATTTCAATGAATACATGTCGGAAGAAGGTTGCTTTCAGACCGGTTTCAACTCCTATGTTCCAACCGCCTAATTGAAATCCATCATTGTTTTTATTTCCAAAAAAACTGTTTTCCACGTGCGGTATCACCGGTCCAATGCCACCTTTACCTACTGCGTCCAGTATGAAGTTTTTATTCCTGGCTTCATGTAGGCGCCATCTTTTCACCAGATTAAAAAGTAAAAAGTTGGCTCCATTGTTGAGAAAATTATAAAAGCCATTGGACGAGCTGAAATTGATTGTGCTGTCGATTGAACGGTTGCCTAGTTTCCCTGATATGCGGATTGCTTGTCCGTCTTGGATGATGTGTTTGGTGTGATCGAAATTTATCTCAAAGGCAAGCCCCCTTTTCTTATTGAAAAAATAGCCCAGCCTGTAATTGTATTGTGGTATGCTGAGTGGGATATTGAATATCCCTTTGTCCCAACCCGGGTTGTCATGCGATTTGACCTGATGTAATGTATATTGGTTGCCCAGTGTGGGTTGGTTCACTTGTACATCTGATTGTGTATACCATTCTTTGTTATATCCCCAGGAAAAATAAAATTCTCCTTTTCTCTCTGCAGCTTTTTTTTGTGCTGAGACAAGAGTCGGAATAAGGCAAACGAGTGCCAAAAATTTTTTTAGAGAACTCACTGATCGTATCATTATTCTAAGTTAGGGCGGAGCCACTTTTCTGCCGTTTCTATCGGCATGTTTTTTCTTGTGGCATAATTTTCCAATTGATCCCGCTGGATTTTGCCAACACCAAAGTATTGACTGTTCGGGTGAGCTATGTACCACCCGCAAACCGATGATGCGGGGAACATGGCCAGGTTCTCTGTGAGTTGAATGCCTGTTGATTCGCTGGCATGCAGCAGCGAAAACAGCTGATATTTTTCTGTGTGATCCGGACAGGCGGGATATCCGGGAGCGGGGCGTATCCCTGTATATTTTTCCTGAATGAGATCTTCATTGCTTAGCTTTTCATTGGGCTGATATCCCCACCAGGTGGTTCTTGTTTGGTGATGGAGTGCTTCGGCGAAAGCTTCAGCCAGCCGGTCTGCGAGGGCCTGCAACATAATCTTGCTATAGTCGTCATGGGCGGCTTCCCATTTTTTGATGTGTGGTTCGAAGACGGGAATGTTTTCCGCATAATCTCCTATGTAAACAAAAGATCAGATGGATAACGGAACACTAA
>DAIMYK010000379.1:0-2044 GCA_036734525.1 Sediminibacterium sp.
GCCATGGTACTCATTAAGGCAGCATAACCCACTGCTACCAGTCTTTTAGGTACCTGCAAAACATGCTGGAAATAAACCCCGCTCCAGTCAAACATTGTTCCCTCACAAGCCATGCAACAAAATGCAATGCACCCCAGCAACAATAATTCCTTTCCCGGAATTACCCAGCCGGTTGAGGAAGCAGTTGCTCCATCTCCCCTGATCAAACGAGGTAGTCCGGAAACCAATAAGGTGTATGTTATGATGGCGATAATAGTAAAATGGAGCAACAATGAAACATTCCAGCTGATCAAGAGATTTCCCAGAAAGGCACCGGTGAAGCCGGCCAGACTCCAGATGGCGTGAAAAGTTGCCATGATGGAACGATCATAACTTTTTTCCACCCCTACTGCCTGGGTATTGATGGCGATGTTACACAGATTTCCCGTCATGCCAAAGAGGAACAATACTATCCATAATTGCCAGGTGGTTGTCATCATCGGAATGACACATAATAGAACAGGATAGAGAAGTAACCCAAGAGCGGACATACTTTTACTGCCATATTTTGCGATCATCCAACCCCACAGTGGCAGACTGATGAGTGAGCCGGCAGGAAGAGCAAATAGAACAGCGCCGAGTGCCCCATTCCCCAATTGATACAATCGTTGCACATCCGGAATCCGGCTTGCCCAACTGGCAAAGGTGAGTCCGGCAGCAAAAAAAAGCAGGGAAACCGAGATACGGGGTGTTAATCGAAGGGGAAACATGGTGCAAAGATGGAAGAATTCAGTTAAACGGGGAGAGAAAAAAGCATGCGGCAATTGGGTTATATTTGCGGCAATAAATGACTTCGGAGGAAATCCGGAGCATTTCAGTTCTGGTCATGAAATTATAATATATGTATCGTTCGCACACCTGCGGGGAATTAAGATTGGATCATGTTCATCAGGAAGTTACACTTGCCGGCTGGGTACAAACCATTCGCAAGTTTGGATCTATCACTTTCATAGATCTAAGAGATCGCTATGGAATCACACAATTGCTTTTTGGAGAGGAACTCAATCAACAGTTAACGGAACAACCGGTAGGCAGGGAATTTGTTTTGCAAGCCACGGGTCTTGTAACAGAGCGTTCCAATAAAAATCCTCAGATCAGTACTGGTGATATCGAAGTGACTGTTCAATCTTTTAAAATTCTCAATGCCTCTGCTGTACCTCCCTTTACGATTCAGGATGATACAGATGGTGGTGATGATCTGAGAATGAAATACCGTTTTCTCGACTTGCGCAGAAATGCTGTCAGAAAAAATCTGGAACTCAGGTACGCAGTGAACAGGTCTGCCCGGAATTTTTTGCACCAGCAGGGTTTTATGGACATTGAAACGCCTTTTCTAATCAAATCTACTCCGGAAGGAGCAAGAGACTTTGTGGTGCCTTCCCGGATGAATCCCGGTCAGTTCTATGCACTGCCTCAATCTCCGCAAACCTTCAAGCAGTTGTTGATGGTAAGTGGCTATGACAGGTATTATCAGATAGTGAAATGTTTTCGGGATGAAGATCTCAGGGCAGACAGACAACCGGAATTCACCCAGATCGATTGTGAGATGGCTTTTGTAGAGCAGGAAGATATTTTGCAAATGTTCGAACAACTGATCAAACACATCATTAAAGATGTAAAACAAATCGATTACACTGCACAGGTGGAAAGAATGACCTGGGAAGAAGCCATGTGGCGCTATGGGAATGATAAGCCGGATATTCGTTTCGGTATGCAATTAGCTAATTTCAAATTCCCTGCTCATACCTTTCCACAAAGAGCCGCAGCAGATGCCGGTGGCATAGTTTTCGGCCAAACAGGTTTTGCTGTATTGGATGGTGCTGAAACGATCATCGGAATGGCAGTGACGGGTTGTGCTGAATACACCCGTAAACAAATTGACGAATTAACTGAATGGGTGAAGCGTCCACAAATAGGGATGCAAGGGCTGGTTTACATTAAATACAATGCTGATGGAACCTGCAAAAGCAGTGTAGATAAATTCTTCTCTGAAGAACAGTTGAAA
>DAIMYK010000380.1:0-2040 GCA_036734525.1 Sediminibacterium sp.
CAAAGGGGCCAATCGCTTTTCTTCTCAGGAAATCAGGATCAAGCTCGATGATAAGGGGAAGCCGATAGGTATAGTAGTGAAAGAAAGCAAGGAGTCGCATCAGTTGATTGAGGAATTCCTGCTGCTCGCAAACAGATATGTAGCAGAAAAAGTTGCCGGTACTGAAGTGAATCTCCAGCCGATTCCCTTTCCTTATCGTATACACGACCAACCTGACAAAGAAAGATTGGCTCCTTTCATGGTCTTTGCAAAAAAATATGGACATACCTTCAACGTTAGTTCCCCCAGGGCGATTGCCACCAGTTTTAATCAGATGCTGGATGATGTTGTTGGAAAACCCGAACAACATGTACTGGAACAATTAGGCATCAGAACCATGTCCAAAGCCATTTATTCTTCCAATAACATCGGTCACTACGGACTGGCATTCGATCTGTATTGTCACTTTACTTCACCTATTCGTCGTTATCCCGATATTCTGGTTCACAGAATTTTGCAGCAAGTGCTGGAAGGGAAAGTGCGTCCCGATAAAAAAATGGATGAGAAATGCCTGCAATGCAGTGAGCGGGAAAGAGCAGCCATGGATTGTGAACGCGCCGGAAATAAATACAAACAGGTAGAATTCATGCAGGATCATTTGGGTGAAGTATTGGAAGGCGTCATCAGTGGGGTTGCTTCTTTTGGTTTTTGGGTGGAGACAATAGATTACAAATGCGAGGGATTGGTGAGCATAATTAGTTTGACAGATTATGATGATTTCCGTTTACAGGAAGATGATTTTTGTCTTACAGGGCGAAGAAGCGGAAGGGTCTTCCGGATGGGTGATAAGGTGACCATTCGTGTAGTTGCTGCCAATCTTGACAAACGACAACTGGATTATGAGTGGGTAATGAAAAACGATACCCATAAAAAGGAAGGCAAAAAACAAAAGCATTAAAAAAGTTCTATCACTTTTTCGCGAAAGCGAATACCCTGCTCCTGTAATTCCTGTAAAACAGGTTCATAGATATCCTGCTGAACGGGAACCTGTAGTCCCCTGCTTTGAATGACTCCTTTCAAAGTGAGCACTGCAGCAATACCCAGTGGTACCCCGACAGTTTTGGCCATCGCCGTATGGAGACTATCATCGCCCTCAACTACTAACTGAGATTGCAAACGATACTTTTTATTTTCCATCAGGTAGTCAAGTTCATGTAACATAACAATCATATCCCTGTCACCGGGACGAAGTGCCCAGCGTTTTTCCAATATCCATTGCAGAATATCTGCAGAGCTTCCTGAGTTACATTCGATCAGCGAATCATCTTCCCATCCTATTGATTGAAATTGTGCATGAAGAGCTATGGGTATATCTTCCTGCCGATGACCTGAATTCTTTAGATGCAACCGGAAAAAATCCCGATGGCTCAGTCCTTCCGTTGAAATGACGTTATCTTCCTGTGTACAACCCAGGTCAATCAGCCACTGCCAGCCTTTACAAAATGAGGGGTATCGAAGCGTAGTACGGATAAAAGTATCGGCTCCTTCCAGACCGTAAAGTGACATGTACGAAAGGGAATCTCTGTTGGGGTAGGTAGCTAGTTCGCCAATACCTTCAATTTGAACGGACTGAGCGAATGAAAATAACTCCCGGTAACCAAGGCGTGTGATCATTCCTTCTTGTTGAAAAACAGCACCTGCCTTTCCCGCCAGGATTACATTGCGCGGGTTCCATGAGAACTTATAGTGCCAGGGGTTGTCATCACTGGCCGGGGCTACCAGACCTCCGCAATGCGAGGCAAAGCCGGTAATTTTTCCACCCATGTCACCGATACGATGAATCAGATCCATCGCACTCATGTGGTCGATACCTGGGTCAAGACCCATTTCCATCAGAAAGAGAAGATTCCTGTCGGCAATGGCGCCGGACATAGGCAGGAGGGCGGGATCTGTGTAAGAAGCTGACAAAAAATGCTTACCTGCCTCCAGGCAATCAGTCGCGACTGTTAACTGTAGGGGAGGAGGTAGTAAAGAAATAACCAAACTGGCTTTTCCTATGAT
>DAIMYK010000381.1:0-2038 GCA_036734525.1 Sediminibacterium sp.
AGCTATAACTTCAATGCCTGTGACTCTCTTTCCTTCAATTAAAATCTTACTCACCAAAGTTTTACTGACAACAGATAAGTTTTTTCTTTTCAATACCGGTTTCAAAAATGCTGCTGCGGTGCTATGACGCGTATTGTTGCGAATGGTAAATTGCAATAGACTCGCTCCTAATTGAGTAGCCCCATTGTAATCGTGAACTTCCGGTATACCTGCCTCGGTACAGGCTTTGACAAAGTCCCTGGCAAGTGTTTGTTCTTGTTTTACATAAGTGACATTCAATTCACCGTTTTGTCCGTGATAAGGGGCTCCATATTGTTCATTGTGTTCAGACCTAATGAAATAAGGAAGAACCTCTTCATACGACCAACCATCATTTCCCAAAGAAGCCCACTCGTCATAATCTGCCTTGTTTCCCCGTACATAGGCCATTGCGTTGGTAGAACTGCTTCCGCCCCAGGTCTTCCCCCTGGGTAAATAGATAGACCGATTATCAACATGAACTTGTGGTACGGTTTGAAATCCCCAATCCACAGAGGTTTTGTTCAACATTGCATATCCTCCCGGTATGGCAATCAATGGGAAACTATCTCTGTTTCCCGCTTCGACCAATAAAACGTTATTCTGTGGGTTTGCAGACAGCCGATTGGCTAATACGCAGCCTGCAGAACCGGCTCCGATGATGATATAGTCATATGTCATTCCGTAATTTACAAATTTTTCCCCATTATTCCGGCAATCGGCGTGCATGATGTTACCCTATATTTGTGCGTCCGGTTTTATACTTAAAATAATGTCGACACCGTCACAACTTCATATTTATACTGATGGCGCATCCAGAGGAAATCCGGGTCCGGGTGGATATGGAATTATACTCATGTGGGGGGAAGCGAAAAAGGAATTGTCGGCAGGTTACCGGTTAACCACCAATAACAGGATGGAACTGCTGGCTGTTATTAAAGCTTTGGAATCATTGAACAGACATGGTCTGTCCATCACAATCTATACAGATAGTCGCTACATTGTTGACTCAGTGCAAAAGGGTTGGCTTGTTTCCTGGATGGCCAATGATTTTAAAGGTGGTAAGAAGAACAAAGATCTTTGGCAACAATATCATGCATTGGCTCAACTTCACCAGATACGATTTCAATGGGTCAAAGGTCATTCCTCCAATCCATTTAACAATCGGTGCGATGAATTGGCTACCCGTGCTGCTGCCGGAAAACATTTACTGATTGATCAGGTGTATGAACTAGAACAGGGAATGAACAAATAATCAGCGTGATACCGCTATGGATTATTTTGAATGACTTCTACTTGTGGCAGTTTGATTAGAAGAAATCAAATAATGCGCACCAAATAAGATAGAAGTAAATACCGCAGTACTCAATAAGCTATTTTGGTAAAACGGAATACCGTCTGACATGGTTTGTAACCAACCTATGAATGTAGGTGCATGATGATAACCACCACCGAACATCCAAACTGAGGTATTGCTCAATAGAAAAAACAAGGATGGACCAGCCACCGATGCCCCCAAAACAGAATAGGGTTTTCCGAATCGGATAGTAAAACCGATCAATGTTACGCAGCTGAACAACAAATAATTCATCCATTGTCCAGAATAGAACCCCTGAATTTCACTTAGGTTGAGTTTGAAAAGTATTTGGTAGATAATATCTGATATCAACATGGAAACAATGGGAAAAAGAAAAGCCCACCCTTTTCTGTTCGCAAATAATGCGCCGCTGAAAAGAGCAATGGCCCACTGTGGAGCAAAACCATAAGGTCTTCCGGGTATGACACGATAAAATGTTGCCGCAACCAGCATCAGCACAAAGGCAGCCATCATTGTTATACTTACGCGCATAGTCATTATTAAAAGTGTTAACAAAATTACCTTAAAAACTGCTAGCCACCAATAATTGTCAAAAATGTCCCATATCAGGGTACAAAGGCCCTAAACAAAGTGGTCTGCTGGTCAGCTGTCAGGCTGTAGCTGGTGTTCCAATCCCCGCCATGCCGCATCGTCACGGGGGTG
>DAIMYK010000382.1:0-2038 GCA_036734525.1 Sediminibacterium sp.
GTGTATTTTTAAATACTGCTGCGGCGGTACCATTGGTACAAACACCTTGAAGACAAATGAGCAACTGACGACGGGTTGACTCACTGCAAATACCGGATCGCAATACCACCGGTGATATTTGCCTGATCACCTTACCTTCATTGGTGATGGCACTTACGAGGTAGGGCTTCAACATAGTACCATTGTTAGCAATGGCATTGTAGAGAGAAAGGGTTTGAAGAGGAGTGATTTGCAGGTTATATCCAAATGCCATCCAGGCAAGCGTATTGGCATGCCACATTTTATCACCAGGGCGGTGTATCACCGGCAAACGTTCACCTGTCAGGTCTATGCCCATCGGAGAATCCAGGTGCATTTTTTTCAACCAGTTAATGTATTGAGAGGGACGACTTCCATAATGCTGCCATACCATTTTGGCCATACCTACGTTGGAACTCTTTTCAAAAGTTTGTTGTACGGTTTCCTCTTGTATGCCGTGTTCTTCAGCATCCTTAACAGTTTGGTTATTTAACTGCCATTTTCCTCCCTCTACATTGATGATGTCGTGAAGAGACACTTTTTTGTCTTCGAGCAAAGCCAACAGGGTTGCGAGTTTAAAAGTGGAACCAGGTTCAGATGCAGTGATGGCATAGTTGAAATTCTCCCAGTAAGTACCATCTTCCATTTTTCCCAAATTAGCCATGGCACGTATCTTTCCGGTCTGTGGTTCCATCACGATGGCACAACCCTGCACAGCTTCGTGGTTTACCATGGCGTTCAGCAAAGCTTTTTCTGTAACCCCCTGTATGAATACATCCAGGGTGCTGACAATGTCTTTACCTGTTTCAGGTTCAGCTACGAACTGTTCATCATCTAAAGGAACTTTTACTCCACCGGCAATGAATCGAACCAATTGTTTTCCTGATTTTCCCTGAAGAACAGAGTCATACGAATTTTCCAGCCCCACCTGGTTGCTATCCCTTGCTAATCCGATGGTGCGCATGGCCAGCAAATCAAATGGGTTGAGGCGGAAATTTTTCTGTACGGGAATAAAACCGGAGGTATATCTTCCCAGATTTACCAGTGGTAGTTTTCTGAACTGATCATATTCACGGAAGGATATTTTCTTTTTGAGCGGGAAGAAACCATCATTGTTTTGGTATGCCTTTTGGAGCATTATTTTATAATCACCGGCGCTGAGGTCTTTGAATAGATTAGAAAGTGCATCAGCAAGTGAGTCGATTTTTTCGCGGAACAACTGACCATTGTTGTTGCGCAATGGAGACAACCTGGAATCCCAGTAGATGTCAAAACGGGGAACGCTGGTGCTGAGCATTTGACCATCTTCGGTGAAGATGGTACCGCGTTCAGCTTCTATCTCATCGATGCGCTGGTGTAAACTATCGCTAAGACTTCTCCAGTAGGCGCCCTGAACCTGTTGGATATAGACTGCCTTGCTCATGATGGCAATGGCAATCACAACCATGAGCAAAAAGCTCAGATAAACGCGCCATAATATGTCATTCTTTACATCCATTCGAGCGGTAGCAGTTTCATTTTTTAGGGGGTGTTGACAGACGATAAGGCAATTCATCGTTCACCTTCAATTGAAGGGGAGTTGCTGCCTGTATCATTTGCTCTTCACCACTTTTGAACATGAGTTCACTTTTTAGAGTCTTATAGTTGAATTGCAATTCTTTTATTTCGGACTGGGTAAGGTTGATTTTGCGGATCACCTGATCGGCATAGTGACCATTGGCGATGTAGATGATAGCAAGCAGGGATAGGAAAAGGAAAAAAGGCAGTTGTCGCAGCATCCACTGTTGGTCGAACAAGCCTTTCAGCGGATTCTTCAGTGGTGAGCGATTATTTTTTTCCATGGTGTTCTTGTCTTATAGTTTTTGTGCCACCCTAAGTCTTGCGCTGCGGCTTCTGGGGTTGGCTGCCAGTTCTGCCTGCTGTGCCTGGTTTGGGTTTTTAATCACCAGTTCAAACACTTTTTCCCTAACTTCAGGCAAAAGGGGGTTCTGTGAGGTTTACTCAAGTTGTAACAGCCGCT
>DAIMYK010000383.1:0-2033 GCA_036734525.1 Sediminibacterium sp.
GGCGGGTGATTGTTTTGGACATGATTATGCTTTGTTTTCTCAGTCAGGTCATTTTTGGATGCAGTTGCAGCAGGCGGATAAAAAGTGGGACTGGTTCCTGACGGGAAAATGGGGCCGCGAGCGTTTCAATCGTCGAGGATATTTGGTCAATGGCTTATTTCCCCTTTTTTCCGGAGGCGATGGTCCGACCATATTTTGGAACACAGGAATGTTAAAAGCCGGCATTACCCGTAAGTGGAGGGGGGGACATTATTTTTATGGTCATGCACTGGTCCAAACCAATGCGCCTTTGGCGGAACAGCATTTTCTTCATCCACGTTACAGCCATCGATTGGTTAATCCGATCCAAGCTTCCTCCACCCGGCATGTTGAAGGGGGATGGATATTCCGTTCTTCCAACCTGAGTAGCCGGTTAACGGTTTATTCTACGTGGTTAATCGATAATACGGAAGTGCAAAGTTTTTATAGTGATCAACACGATGCACCTGTTAATCTGGTCATTACCGGATTGTCGTTTCTACACCGTGGGTTGGAATGGTCGGGAAGCTGGCAGTTACATCCGGATTGGGAAATAGATTGGGCAGTGGTGGAGACACATAATAGCTATCTGCGGCGACCCCAGGGAAAGATCTATCATGACCTCACTGAAAATCTTTTGTCAACAGAGGAGATGCATGTTCGAGGTTACCGGGCAGGTACCGGTCCGCAACGGGCATTTCATGCGGGAATACAATATCGTTCTTCAGGAGGTTGGATGATCAATTGCAGCATCAACTTTCTCGATCAGCGCTGGGTAAGTATTCAGCCGTTGAAAAGAACAGCTTCAGCCATGGCGCTTTTGCCAGCCGGCACTTCACCGGAAAAATGGGTGGAACAAGAGAGATTGTCCGCAATTTGGTTGGTGCATGGTCTGGTGGGTTATAGCTGGCGGATGACAAACGCACGCGAGGCGCCGGTTCAATTGCGCTGCTTTGTTTCTCTGAGAAATTTTCCCGGCAGGCATCTGCTCACCGGGGGTTATGAGCAACAAAGAATGAACCATGGTTCTGATGGACAAAATCTTTTTCCCAATAAATATTTTTTTACAACAGGTCGGTATCTGACCGCTTCCCTGCAATTAGTACTATGAAAAATTATATTGTTCTTTGGTGCTTGTTTTCCCTTGGAGCAGGCTGTGTGAAACACCGGGATATGCCCCCTGAGCCGTCACGCCTGCAACTCACTCCCAACATTACCCTGCGGGAATTGAGACAGATGCATTTTCCGGGAAATACAGAAAAAATTATTGAAGACCTGGTGGCCGAAGGCGTGGTGGTTGCCAATGACAGTTTAGATAACTTTTACAAAACCATCGTGGTTCAGGATGCTACGGGCGGTATATCCATCAAGATAGATGCGACAAGGCTCTATCTGCTTTTTCCTGTTGGACAAAAGATTTTTATAAGGTTAAGAGGTTGTTGGCTGGGAGATTATGGCGGGTTGCTGCAGTTGGGTGCCGGCAGTGATAAAACGGATAGCGCATATCCCCGGTTGATCTCTATTCCCGTTCCACTCATACAGCAAATACTCGTTGTCGGGCAGCGAGAACAACCTCCTGCTCCGAAAGATGTGTTGATCAATCAGCTATCGGATAGTTTACAAAATTGTTTGGTTCGGTTGAAGGAGGTAGAATTCATAGCTGCCGATACTTCCAGGCCCTTTGCTGATGCGTTGAACCGACAATCCGTCAATCATGTGCTGACTTCTTGCGTTGGGGGTTCTGTGTATCTGCGAACCAGTGGTTTTTCCAGTTTTGCCTCCGTTAAAACACCGAGGGGAAGCGGTACGGTAACAGGTATTTATACTGTATTTGGGTGGGAAAAGCAACTGGTGATTCGTGACACTGCTGATGTCAGTTTACACGGACTGCGTTGTTCCGGAACGGGTGCAATTACCCATCTGTTGGAGGATTTCGACTTATTGCGACCCGGGAGTGTTCTTTCTCTGCAAGGTTGGAAAAACTTGGCGGAAACGGGAGGGCGTAATTTATTTGT
>DAIMYK010000384.1:0-2032 GCA_036734525.1 Sediminibacterium sp.
GCAAAGTGCCAATACATTCAACGGCTATTGCAACAAAACAGATTGATTGATACTGATGGCTTCATTTTCTTTGAGTTGCCTTTCAATTTGCTCTGCCTGTTGAAACATTCCTGCCACTGACTGAGCGTCGAGTCTGCTGCCGAACAGCAAAGACATGCAAAGAAGATATTTGGATATTGTCATGTGATTCAACTATTTGAGCGATCTACATCAAATTCTACGCCAACTTTCCCTTCAAATGCGGGTATGGGGGGATGAAGTTTAAAAAGAGCAATATGCACTTTCCTGGCGATGGTAAATTTATCTAATAATCTTCGTGCAATTGTCAATGCCAGATCTTCCAGTAAGGGAGTAGGTTGGCTCATACATTCCCTGATAATGGCATAAGCCAGCACATAATCGAGGGATGGGTCTTTACCGGGGTTAGCGGGTGCTGCATCGACGAGAATGCTTACCTGAACTTCAAATTCGTTGCCCAGTATTTTTTCAGCTTCATAGAGTCCATGAAATCCGTGGAAACGCAGGTTATGCAGGTGGATAGTATACATGGACCATATTTTGTTTTAAGCTAGTCCGGCAGCACTCAGGTAACGTTCGGCATCCAGGGCTGCCATGCAGCCACTTCCTGCGGCAGTTACAGCCTGTCGGTAGGTTTTGTCTTGTACATCTCCGGCAGCAAACACCCCTTCGATATTGGTTTTGGTAGTTCCCGGTACTGTAAGGATATAACCGGTTTCATCCATTTCGATGAAGGGCTGGAAGATACTGCTGTTAGGCTGGTGACCAATGGCTACAAAGAATGCACTGACAGGAATATCGGAGATCTCTCCGGATTGGTTGTTTTTGATCCGAACAGCTTCTACCTTGGATTCACCCAGTATCTCCTCTGTTTCCGTATTCCAGTACACTTTGATATTGGGGGTTTGCAGCACCCTTTGTTGCATTACTTTACTTGCCCGCATGGCATCTTTCCTCACCAGCATATGAACCTGGGTACACAACTTTGATAAATAGAGTGCTTCCTCTGCTGCCGTATCTCCGGCACCTACAATAGCCACTTCTTTGCCGCGGAAGAAAAAACCATCACAAACAGCACAGGCACTCACACCATATCCATTGAGTCTTTGCTCTGAGGGAAGTCCCAACCACTTGGCAGAAGCACCTGTAGAAATGATTACAGCATCTGCTTCGATCAACTTTTCTTCGTCGATCCATACTTTGAAGGGACGGGCACTGAAATCAACACTGGAAGCAATCCCATAGCGAACATCCGCGCCCATGCGCACTGCTTGCTTTTCAAAATGCACCATCATCTCCGGGCCCTGGATTCCATCCGGATATCCGGGATAATTTTCAACTTCAGTTGTGATGGTAAGTTGACCACCCGGCTGAATACCCTGGTATAAAACAGGTTTCAGGTTGGCCCTTGCTGCATAAATGGCAGCTGTATAACCGGCAGGACCGGAACCGATGATGAGCAGGTGTACTTTTTCTTTTTCCTCGTTGGCCATAAACTTCAAATTTTCCGCGCGAAGTTATTGATAAAAGCAGCAATATTTTGTGGCGGTGTTGTTTGTGGATAATTGTAAAAAAATACCCCTGTCGTTTGCAGGGGTACTCAATAAGTGTTCGGCATTATTGTTGTTACCCCAGATAAGCTTTCAGCGAGTTGCTATAGCGGGCTTTCTGCAGGCGTTTGATTGCACGCTCTTTGATCTGGCGGATTCTCTCCTTGGTCAGATCATATTTCATTCCTATTTGCTCGATCGTTACACCGTTTTCACCATCCAAACCGAAGTAGGCATTTACGATTTCAGCTTCCCGCGGGCTCAGAGATTTCAGCACCCGACGGATTTCCTCTCTGAGGGAATCCTTCATTACATCTTCATCGGTGTCATCGCTTCCTTCGAGTAAATCACCCATAGCAACATCTTCAGCCTCGTGAACAGGTGCATCCAGGGTAGTATGACGGGTATTACTTTGGAAATTATTGTTGATTTCTGTTTCACTCATTTCAAGGATCTCAGCCAAT
>DAIMYK010000385.1:0-2012 GCA_036734525.1 Sediminibacterium sp.
AAAAGGTACGCGGGTGCGTCGGGATGAACTATGAGGAAAGACAGGCTACCCCGCATGGGCGGGGTTTAGTGCAATATTAGTTTTGCTGCAATTGTGGTTTTCGCGCGGACACGAACCACGGCGATGAGCTATTTTAATTTCTAAATTTTAATCATATCCTCCTCCCATAAGTTCGAACTTGGGACTGTCGGGGCTACTTGTTATTTTTTGGGATAATATTTTGCCAATCAACTATTTGTAGTGAATTCTGCCAGTGTTTGTGGTGATATGCCGGGTAGAAGTTGTTTCTATAAAAAACTTCGTATATTTTTATAACAAAGTTAAGATAATGAACAAATTATATTTGCCTTTACTCAGTCTCGCCTGCCTTATCATCAGCTCACTGACTGCTCAAGTAAATGATAACGGAAGGCCTGATAACCTCAACTCCACCAAGGCTTTCAATCAGAATTCATCTCGTTCAAATCACACTCGGGGCGGGACCCGTGCTTTTAACCAAAATTCATCTCGTTCAAACCATACCCGGGCAGTCAACGATTGGCAATTCGGATTGAATATAGGGGCTTCACTCGGACTGAAGAGCAATGAAGCCTCTTTGTTCAGGGGAAATGGTCTTTATACCGGCATCACCGGTCAGTATTTCTGGGGGATATTTGGGCTGGGGATGAACATGGGCTTCACCAATACCAATCTCAGCACATCTGCCATCGATCAGTTCATCATCGATCGAAAAATTCCGCAGGGTAGTACCATCACCACTACACCTTCACAAAATACATTTCTGCTGCTCGGCCCTTCTGTCCGTTTCGGCAATACTGTGCAACTTTTAGCCAGTGTAAAAGGCGGACTTTTCATGAATCAGGGAGGTGGACTTTCTATAGCTCAGCAAGGAGCTGTTCGTCCTTTTTATCGTTTTGATGCTGGCAGCAAAACCTTGTTTCCCGGTTTAAGCAGCTCCATTGCGTTTTCTTATCCGCTTGGAACATCCACATCCATACAACTGCATGCAGATTATTTCTTTTCTTCCTGCTCAGTTCGCGTGTTCGATCCCACACAGGGAATTGATATTCCTGTTGAACAAAAACGGAACATACAGGCGCTTAATACAGGTATCTCTTTTGTGAAAACGTTTGGAAATTCCGGAAGAGGAAAGGAGTCGGTCGGGAAGCGGCAAAATCGAGATCCGCTTGATCCGGATTCAGATGATGATGGTGTGAGTCTTCTTGAACAAGGGAACAGCCGTCGTGTGAAAGTTGGTGAAAAACAAAAAGCGTGGACACAAGCAAACTTTCGTACGAATAATAGTTGCGGACCGGTAACAGTTAAAAAACAATCACCTGATGGAACCATTGAAGAAAGAACATTTGCTTGTCCGGAAGATGCCCTTCAATATGAGCGCAAAATAGAATCAACACCGTCTCGGATTTCAACCAACAGGAATGCTGCTCCAAACAATACAGTCGATTCAAATGGTATTGCTTCGCATACCATCTATGGACGTATTCATACAACAAGTTCAGGATCCGGAGATCGCATTATAACCAATCAGTTATCGGGTGGAACGGGTGCTGCATCGGCGAGTTATGCAGCCACCGGAAGAAGGATTGAGCCCGGGGTGCAAACAAGTTTTTATATACGAGAGAGTAGTGGTTCGAAAAAAAGAACAGCAGCAGGTTCGGAAAAATCCTATCAGCTGGTCTTTTCGGAGGAAGGGGGTACCGTTGATTCAACTTTGGGAAAGATTGCCAATAATCCCTTGTATTCAGAAAAGGGTAACAAAGAGAATCCCCTACACAGTAGAACTGCATCGGGTGATTTTAATGGAGATGAATTTGGGGATATCGCGGAAGTGAGCCTGATTGACCGTAACAGCGGTGCGCTGCTTGCCACTACACGCACAGATAAAAACGGAGCGTACTGGTTTGCCAATGTACCCAATGGAAATTATGAAGTACAGGTGGCTGCTGCCTGGTTATCAAAAAAAGGTTACGATATTTACAAAAATCTCTCAG
>DAIMYK010000386.1:0-2004 GCA_036734525.1 Sediminibacterium sp.
TATTAGAAAGCGGTAAACTGCCCGCTCCTGCCAAGATCGTTCAAGAGCAACAGGTGGGTCCAACCCTGGGTCGTGAGTCCATCATTGGTGGGGGACTATCATTTCTGATTTCGTTCCTGGTGATATTCGCCTTGGTGTTGTTGTATTTCAACACTGCCGGTTGGGTTGCCAATATTGCACTCATTTTGAACCTGTTATTTACCATTGGTATTCTCAGCTCACTTGGCTTTACCCTCACTGCACCAGGTATTGCCGGTCTGGTATTGACAGTAGGTCTTGCCGTTGACACCAACGTAATCATTTTCGAGCGCATCAAAGAGGAACTGACCAGAGGAAAAAGTTATTCTATTGCCGTAGCAGATGGTTATCGTCGTTCACTTGCGCCAGTGTTAGATGCTCACGTAACTACTTTGCTGACTGCTATCATTCTTGCCTACTTTGGTTTGGGTCCGGTTCTCGGCTTTGCCACTACACAGATCATTGGTATTCTCCTCTCTTTGTTCTGTGGCATTCTGGTTTCCCGTTTGATTACTGATATCTACACCAATCGCAACAGACATTTTGAATACTTTACTGCGATTTCCCGCAGCATTTTCAAGAAAGCTAATTTCAAGTTCATCGGCTACCGCAAGTATGCTTATGTACTTTCGATATTCATCTTTGCCCTTGGTATCAGCACCCTTTTCATGAAAGCCGCCTTCGATGAAGGGGTTGAATTTTCGGGAGGTAGAAGCTATACCATTCGCTTTGATAAGGCTGTAAATGAAGATGAGATCAGAAATGAACTGAAAGAAGAATTCAAGGAGCCGGTGATTATTAAGACTGTTGACTTAAAAAATCAGTTGAACATCACTACTTCCTACATGATCCGCCAGCAGGGAAATAATATTGACTCACTGGTGGAGCGCAAACTTTACAATGGACTGAAGAAACATCTGCCATCGACTGTAAGTTTCGAAGAATTTGAGAGAAGTTATAAACTGGGGTCACAAAAAGTATTACCAACTATTTCCGATGACCTGAAATCCGGCGCTACCAAAGCGGTAATCTTCGGTATCATCATTATCTGTCTCTATATATTCATTCGTTTCCGCGACTGGAGATATTCTTTGGGAACCATCTTTGCTTTGTTGCACGACGTTTTTGTTACTTTGATCGTATTCAGTTTCTGTCGAAAAATCGTTCCTTTCCCACTGGAGATTGACCAACACTTCATTGCGGCGGTATTGACCGTAATTGGTTTCTCCATGAATGACACGGTAATTGTTTATGACCGTATCCGGGAAGACAGTAAGTTAATGAAGGGCGTACCCAATGCAACCATCATTGATAAGGCCATCAATGAAACTTTGAGCAGAACAGTAATGACATCACTGACTGTATTTCTTACCATCCTGATATTGTTCATCTTTGGAGGTGAGGTAACCCGTGGATTCTCCTTCGCTATGTTGATCGGAGTACTTACCGGTACCTATTCTTCCATCTTTGTGGCTGCTCCTATCCTGGTAGATTTTGCTAAGGACAGACCGCTGGGAAAAGTTGACGCAACAGACGGTAGAAAGAAAAAATAATCAGTCCCTGACTGAGCAAAAAAACCTGCCAATTGGCAGGTTTTTTTTATTCGATTCAATCATTATACTGCAAATGAAGTTCCGCAACCACAGGTCTTGGAGGCATTGGGATTGGAGAATGTAAATCCCCGACTATTAAGCCCGCCCTGCCAATCCACCTGCATCCCGTAGAGATACAGTTCGTCGCTATAATTCATGAAGCAGAGTAAGCCCTCTATTGAAAACTGCTGGTCCTCTGCAGTAGGCGTCTCAAACCCCAAAACGTAGGTCATGCCGCTGCAACCACCGCCTTTAACGCCGATGCGCAAACGCTGACTGTTGTCAAATCCGGGTTCCTGCATGAGTCGCTTAATTTCAGCAACAGCACCGGGATTGAGTTGTACAGGTTTTTCTATAATAGTCTCCTTAATTAAGTTTTAATGCAAAGTTACGA
>DAIMYK010000387.1:0-2002 GCA_036734525.1 Sediminibacterium sp.
GGTAAGGGTCTAATGTGTTAAAAGTACATTTTATTTTTTTGCCGTATCTTGCGGATGCAACGACAAACTACGTATAAGCTAATGAGTTTCAAGTCATGCCAGGTTCCTTATGAGATCAGTGAACAATACAGTAAGAAAGCAGCCTATTTTTCAATGGAGTTTGCCATACATCAGCCACTGAAAATATACAGTGGCGGTCTTGGCTTTTTAGCAGGTTCTCATCTGAGAAGTGCTTATGAACTCCGCCAGAACCTCATCGGTATCGGTATTCTATGGAAATATGGGTATTACGACCAGGCACGCAATCAGGACCAGACATTGGAAGTTACTTTCATGGAAAAGATTTATAGCTTTCTGGAAGATACCGGAATACGGTACCAAATTCTGATTCATGAACATCCGGTTTGGGTAAAGGCCTTTTATCTCCCCCCCACCGTTTTCAACAGTGCTCCTTTGTTTTTATTGAGTACAGACGATCCTGAAAATGATTATGTATCACAGCCCATTACCCACCGTTTGTATGATGCAAATGTGGCAACAAAAGTTGCTCAATTCATTCTTTTAGGCGTTGGTGGTGCTAAATTGATTGATGAGTTGGGTTTTGAGCCGGAAGTATATCATTTAAATGAAGCACATGGTATATCATCCGCCTTTTATCTCCTGAACAAATGGAAGAGTATCGATAAGGTGAGGGAAAAACTTGTTTTCACTACGCACACACCTGAAGAGGCAGGAAATGAAAAACATGATATCTATCTCTGCCACAAGATGAGTTACTTCTGCGGACTTAGCATTGATGAAGTAAGGAGATTGACCGGAATACAAGACGACCAGTTCAATCATTCTCTTACAGCTCTCCGCTTTGCCCGCAAGGCAAATGGGGTTTCTGCTCTTCATGGTGTAGTTAGCAGGGAAATGTGGAAGAACCACGAAGGCATTTGTCCGATCACCCATATTACCAATGCACAAAATTGGAGATACTGGGCTGACAAGCAAATGTATCGTGCGATGGAGGAAGGCAATGATACCGTATTCGATGACAGAAAGAAATACCTGAAAAAAAGAGCATTTGAAATAGTAGCTGACCAGACAGGAAAAGTAATGGACCCGAATGTACTTACGATTGTTTGGGCCCGTCGCTTTGCAGGTTACAAGAGAGCTGACATGTTAACTTATAACATGGAATGGTTTGAAGCACTTGTTTCCAATTCCAAATATCCTGTTCAGATCATCTGGGCAGGTAAACCTTATCCGGCAGATTATCCTGCCATTTCTGAGTTCAACAAACTGGTTCACCTCAGCAAAAATTATAAGAATGTTTCCGTATTAATCGGATACGAGTTGGGACTAAGCAAAAGATTAAAGCAGGCTGCCGATATCTGGCTGAACAATCCACGTGTTCCCAGAGAGGCGTCCGGTACGAGTGGTATGACTGCCGCTATGAATGGTGCAATCAATTTTTCAACTGATGACGGATGGATACCTGAATTCATCAATCATGGAAACAATGGATTTGTTGTTCCTAAGGCAGATTATCAAAACATGAAAGTGCATGAGCAGGATGATTATGACCTGAAGCAGGTGTATGATATTCTGAATCAGCAGATACTACCCATGTACTATGAAAATTTCGATACCTGGCGTCAAATCCAGAAAAATGGTATGCGGGACGTACGCTTCCAGTTCGACAGTAACAGGATGGCGCATGAGTATTATGAGATCATGTACAAGTAATGCAGGAACTTAGCACATGCCTCTTTTTACAAACCCGATGAACCAATTGGCTACTAAGTTTGTTTAAAAAAGTCATGGTAAAGAAAATTGCTGTTGCGATTACCGGAGCCAGTGGTTCTGTTTACGCTAAACTCTTATTGGATCAACTCACAACACTTTCTTCTCAACTTACTGAGGTTTCTATTGTAATGAGCGATAATGCCCGGGCCATTTGGAAGGCAGAATTAGGTCCGGATGTTCAACATCATTACCCTTTCCGTTACTTCGT
>DAIMYK010000388.1:0-1989 GCA_036734525.1 Sediminibacterium sp.
ATTTTTCCGGGTAGTTGGGGTCTTTTGGTTCTCCTTAAAAAAAGGAACATCACTCTGCGGGTATTGGTCTGCGGTTTCTGTTTGATTATTCTTCTCCATGTCAGCCTGCATTGAATCAGGCATCTGCACCGTCCCGGAAGCGGTGGTTTCTGAAGTAAGGTATGTTTCGGGTCGTTTTATACTGAACATCCACCATCCTGTTATGACAATTACACAAGCTGCTGTTGTTAGTTTAAGCCAGTGCAAAGTGGCTATGGAAAACTTGCGGGCGGGCACATCCTCATTGGTAGCCATCCTGTTTCTTACCATTTCGGCTTTTTCGAGAATTCGTTCGTCGCTCATGGTTTTTCTAAGAAGTCTGTATCCCTCCACCGAATCAGCAAGCAGTTCATCATCAAGCATAGCCTTTTCAAGTAGATGCATGTCATCCCGGCTCATATTGCCGGAGAGGTACTTTAGGATATTCTCCACCTCATATTGCCTGATATTATCCCGGTTTTCGTTCATTTTCTTCAATACATATTTTCAGGTTCCTCCGTCCGTTTTGTATATAACTTCGGATATTTCCCCAGGGAATACCGGTTATCTCTGCGATCTCGTTATAGGTTTTTTGTTCCAGATAGAACAGGGAAACGGCTTTTTTTTGCTCTGATTTTAGTTTATCAATACACAATTCCAGAGCGGAAAGCCTTTTATCCCGAACCTCGGTGATATCAGGATGCCACCCTTCTTCTGATTTCACAAAATTTTCAGGAAATTCAACAACTGATACTTTTTTTGTTCCCCTCAATTTCATCAGACAGTGATTGCGGGCAAGGGTATGCAGCCATGCTTTAAACGCCTGAACCTCGTATTTCAATAATTTCGATACAAGTTCAACATAGATATCATTGCAGGCATCTGCCGCATGTTCGGCATCTTTCATGTATTTCATGCACACGCCAAATAAAATATCGCTGTAACGAGAAAACAAAACAGCCAAAATTTCCTGATTGGCAGAGGTACGGTACAAGTCGGCCAACTCCTTATCTGACATGAATTTGAATGCTTCCCTCGTGGTCATTGGTGCAATATTAACCAAAGCATACTTTATGCCGAAAGATTATTGTCCTGAAAACGGTATTATTCCAAAAATAAGCCTCAGCCGTACCAATTGATTACGATTTCGCTAATTTGCCCGCTCAAATACGAAATGATGGCTGATACACAACCGGGGTTTAAACCTTCACTGGGACTTATGGATGGCACTATGTTAGTGGTTGGGTCAATGATTGGTTCCGGTATTTTCATTGTGAGTGCTGATATTACCCGTAATGTAGGCAGTGCCGGATGGCTCATCCTTGTATGGATTATTACAGGATTGATGACACTTACCGCGGCGGTAAGTTATGGTGAGCTTAGTGGGATGTTTCCTAAAGCAGGCGGACAATATGTATACCTCAAAGAATCCTACCATCCCTTTGTTGCTTTTTTGTACGGATGGAGTCTGTTTTCCGTTATACAGACAGGCACTATTGCAGCAGTTGGAGTGGCATTCAGCAAGTTTACGGCCTACCTGATACCCTGGTTTAGTGAAGATCATATTATTTTTTCCCTTGGCAAATTGAAGATTTCCGCAGCGCAGTTACTGGCTATTTTTATCATACTGATCCTAACCTGGAACAACAGCAGAGGTATTCAGGGCGGAAAGATCATTCAAAGGATTTTTACGTTTGCCAAGTTGGTAAGCCTTTTCGGCTTAATTGTTTTCGGACTGATGGCTCTTGATAAAAGTATTTGGGCTTCGAATTGGGCCAATGCCTGGGAAGCGGGCAATCTGAAGCCCGAATTGATCACAGATGAGCGTGTTTGGTCGGTTATTCCGCATGCCACCATGGGTGCCTTTTTGGGGGCAATTGCCGCAGCAATGGTAGGGAGTATTTTCAGCAGCGATGCATGGAACAATGTGACCTTTATTGCAGGTGAAATGAAGAATCCTGGTAGAAACAT
>DAIMYK010000389.1:0-1971 GCA_036734525.1 Sediminibacterium sp.
TTAGCTCAGCTGGTAGAGCAACTGACTTGTAATCAGTAGGTCGCTGGTTCGATTCCGGCAGGGGGCTCATAAGGCAGTAGAAATACTGCCTTTTTTCTTTTGTGGCAGTAGGGCGCTGGTTCGATTCCGGCATGTGGCTCTTTTTTTTGGGTAGTTGCCCGAGTGGCTAAAGGGGGCAGACTGTAAATCTGCTGGCTTCGGCCTACGGTGGTTCGAATCCATCACTGCCCACGTTGAATAAGAGAATGTGATAAATTGTGGGTGTGTCCTGCTCCAAATTGGCGTGAATTTAAAAATTGTCGCTCTTTTTTTGTAGTGTAACACTCACAATCACGCTCTCTATCGAAACTCCAAGCGCGGAAGTCGTATAGTGGCTATTACCTCAGCCTTCCAAGCTGAAGACGACAGTTCGATTCTGTTCTTCCGCTCATTACAGAACCGATTAGTTTTGTCATTTGACATCATTAATCGGTTTTTTTAGGTTATCAAAAAACCTGACATTGAATGATTGCCGTTGTGGCTCAGTGGTAGAGCACTTCCTTGGTAAGGAAGAGGTCGAGGGTTCAATTCCCTCCAACGGCTCTTGAAACACCTCCTACAGGCAGGTGTTTTTTTATGCCCCGAGACCGACTGAGGATAACCTACCTTTGCCAAGATAATAAAGCATTATGATTCTTAAAGAAAAGTGGATTGAACATGTGAACAATCTGAATATTGACACACTGAATCCATTACAAGAAGCTTGTTTCGACCATGCTGGTGGCAACAATGACCTTCGGATATATTCACGCACAGGAAGTGGGAAGACACTGGGATTTTTATCTGTGGTACTTCATCACGTTCGTCCTGATTTACACGAAACCCAGGTCATGATTGTAGCACCTACACGTGAATTGGTGCAGCAGATTGAGGATGTTTTTCGTAAACTACAAACCGGCATTCGTATGACGGCCTGTTATGGTGGACATAAAAGAGAAATTGAAGAGAACAACCTGAAGGTAACTCCACAAATTATTATTGGAACCACCGGTCGATTAGGGGATCATATCCGAAGAAAAAATGTTGATTGCAGTCGCATACAACTCTTGGTGTTGGATGAGTTTGATAAAATGTTTGAGTTAGGTTTTGAAACGGAATTAAAGTTTATCGTGGAGTCATTACCGAATCCCATCCGGAAAGTGATGAGTTCTGCTACAAAAGTAGATTTCCTGCCTGAGTTTTTGGCTTCTACTGAAAAATCAGTGGATATCGATTTCTCTGAAAATCTAAGAACCGAAAACCAATTTGAAATATTTAGGGTCGATAGTTCCGATAAAGATAAACATCAAATCCTTTTTCAATTGCTGTGTTCCTTAAATGGCAAATCCAGTATTGTATTTTTTAACCATCGTGAACATGTTGAAAAATGCAGTGATTACCTCAAGGAACGTGGTTTTGCGAATGTATTTTATCATGGCGCATTGATGCAGCAAGAGCGCGATATTGCTTTGGCGAAATTTCGAAATGGGAGTCAAAATACCCTATTATGTACTGACCTGGCTTCAAGGGGCTTGGATATTCAGAATGTCCGAAATATTATTCACTTTCATTTACCGGTGAATGAAGAATCTTATACGCACCGGAATGGACGCAGTGCTCGCATGGATGCAAGCGGGAGAGCCTTTCTGCTGATTGGACCGGAGGAATATATACCCGAATACATCCAACCTGAACCTACACCTTATGATCTTCCTGAAGATTTCGAATTGCCCCTGAAAACAGAATGGGTTACTCTGTTTATTCATGCGGGTAAAAAGGAAAAGATTGGGAAAACTGATATCCTTGGTTTTATGATTCAGATTGGTCAAATGAAAAAAGAAGATATTGGATTAATCGAACAAAAGGATCACTATTCATTGGTTTCAGTTCGCCGAAACAGGGCATCATTATTACTCTCTGCAATTCAGGATAGGCGGATGAAATACAAGAAAG
>DAIMYK010000390.1:0-1971 GCA_036734525.1 Sediminibacterium sp.
GTTCCTGGTTTCATTGGTGAGTATTATGATTCTTCCCCGGCTGTCCTTCACCATCTCAAGGCAATCATTCACAGGATTTGCAGTAGCATCCAACTTTCCCCAATAGGTATTCAGTTGATATTTCTTCTCGTTGTGACCATAGATCTTCTCGGGAGACTTCGACCATAAGTGCTTGCCTCCGAACAACCCACTTGTCAACAGCAATCCTTGTTGAATGAATTGTTTTCTTTTCATCAGGGAGGGTATGACCTAAAAAAGTTATTTCTTGGGTATCCTACTGAATCCCGGTTGCAAATAGGGTTCCAGCGTTTTCCAATCGAGTAATATCTCTAGTGTCTGCGATGAGCCCGGACCAACCACATATTTCCCAAAAACAAAACCAATTCCTTCATTTCTGATGACAAAACACTGAAAATTCGAACCAAAGAAAAATCCATCACACTTGCATTTTTCTTTGTCCACTGTAACCCCATCTGCTTTGAGAAAATTCAATCCCAGGCTCTCATTGTACATGGGGGAACTGAAAGTCATAGTGTCTTTAGAAGCTTGTGCTGCCAAAAGTTTCGTCAGACTGATATCGTTGTTATTGGAAAAATTCAGAATCTGCTGGATATCGAGCAGTTGGTTGTTTCTGAAGCTAAAGCTTGTTACTTTTTGATTACCACTGGCACCGCCGGTATTTTCATATTCATTCATCACATAACCGACAGTTTGAGAGGAATCAGATTTTACGGTAGTAAAGCCGATGATGTACACATTTGTTCCTTCCTTCACATCCTTCCATTCCATTTTTTTATCACTTACTTTAAGTTCCACCCATTTTTTGATCACTGCTTCTTTGTCCTGAGCATCTTTGGGATAGCTTGCTTTGATAACAAAATTAGCAGTGGAATCTGTGAGTTGTTCGGTAGCGGTTTCTGCAGGAGCTTTTTCCTGATTCGTCATGTTGATACATCCTGTCCAGGTTAAACTCAGCAAACAGGCACCGGCTAGAAATCCGGTTGGAAGAATTCGCATTTTCATATGGCTAGATTAAGGGTTTATTTTTGAACATCCCTTTCAGGGTTGTCTTTTCAAATATCAATCATTTAGCTAAATTTTGCTAATTTGTTTCTCTGATTTTCTTCTATGTCAAGCTTTACCTCCGTTTCGATACGAACAATGCAAAGAATAGCCGAAGTGGCCTGGTTTGACGACCTGTGCGGAGGTGATACTGCCTTTCTCGGTGAGTTGGATCCGCTTCGTCGTAGCAATTATGCTCACTGCAGTTCCATCGCAGAAGCCGCTGATCGCCATGGTTTTGGAAATATACTTCTGCCCACTTCCTATATGGTCGGGCAGGAAGGAATTCCTTTTGCTGCTGCCATTGCGCACCAAACTTCACAGATGAATTTATTGCTGGCCATTCGTACGGGTGAGATACATCCTCCCATGCTGGCAAGACATATCGCCACCCTTGATCATCTGCTCAAAGGTCGATTGACCATCAATATCATCAATTCCGATTTACCCGGATGTAAGGAAGATCCTGAATTTCGTTATCAGCGCTGTGCTGAAGTGATTGAAATTTTACAGCAGGCATGGACCAAAGAGTTGATTCAACACAGGGGTATCGTATATCCCCATTTTGAATTAACAACAGACCCCGTAAAACCCTACCAACAAAATGGTGGCCCCTTGTTGTATTTCGGAGGTACTTCACCCGGGTCCAGAGATCTTTGTGCACGTTTCTGTGATGTTTTTTTGATGTGGCCAGAGACGGAAGAGCAGATTTATGCTACCATGCAGGACATGAGCCAGCGTGCTGCCGCTTATGGAAGACAAATTGATTTTGGTTTGCGCATTCATATCATTGTGAGAGAAACAGAAGCTGCGGCAAGGGAACATGCTACCCTCATAATGAGTAGAAATAATGCTCACAAGATCAACCTTAAGAAACGCGCACAAGAAGCCAAATCCGAATGTGTTCGA
>DAIMYK010000391.1:0-1970 GCA_036734525.1 Sediminibacterium sp.
CGAAAATCTGCTTTGGAACTATTGTTTCCTGAATGCCGGATTGCAGATATTTTTCAACGGAAAAAAATTCGTCAGCAAAAACGGATTACTTGATTTACTCGAGAAAAAAACCACAGCCGATGAATTGCGCTATCCAATCATTCACCTGAAAGGTGAGGACATAGAAGTGGCGATTTCCCACAACAATGACTATGGTGAAGACATATTCTCCTTTGTCAATGGTCAATACACAACACAGGGTGGAACACACCAACAGGCTTTCCGCGAAGCATACGTCAAGGTCATTCGTGATTTTTTCAAAAAACACTACGAGGCATCTGATATCCGGACGAGCATTGTTGCAGCAGTGTCTGTAAGAGTACAGGAACCTGTATTTGAAAGCCAGACCAAAACAAAACTGGGCTCAGTTTCAGTTTTCGAGGGTGGACCAACCATGAAAAATTTTATCCTTGATTTTCTTGCCAAGGAACTGGATAACTTTCTGCACCGGAATCTGACTGTAGCCGATGCACTGAAAAAAAGAATCGAACAAAACGAAAGGGAAAGAAAAGAGCTGGCAGGAATCAAAAAACTTGCGAATGAAAGGGCTAAAAAAGCCAACCTGCACAACAAAAAACTACGTGACTGCAGAGTGCACCTGAATGATGACCCACCTGCGAAAAACAAGGAAGAATTCATTGCATTGCAAAATCAATCAACGTTATTCATCACCGAGGGAGACAGTGCCAGTGGAAGTATTACCAAATCTCGTAGTGTAGATACACAAGCTGTTTTCAGCCTGAGGGGAAAGCCTCTGAACTCATTCGGCTTATCAAAAAAAGTAGTGTATGAAAATGAGGAATTCAATCTTTTGCAACATGCCTTAAACATCGAAGATGGTTTGGAGGTATTGCGCTACAACCAGGTGATCATTGCTACCGATGCCGATGTAGATGGCTCACACATCCGTTTGCTGTTGATGACTTTTTTCCTGCAGTTTTTCCCCGATCTGGTGAAGCATGAACATGTTTATATTCTTGAAACTCCTTTGTTCAGGGTTCGGAATAAACAAGAGACTATCTACTGTTATGATGAATATGAGAAAAAAGAAGCAGTCAAAAAATTAGGTGGTAAACCCGAAATCACCCGATTCAAAGGATTGGGAGAGATCAGTCCGGAGGAATTCAGTAAGTTCATTGGACCCGATATGCGGAAACAATTAGTAACCATCAACAATGAGGTGGGCATTCACGACATATTGGAATTCTACATGGGGAAGAATACACCGGAACGTCAGGAGAAAATTATTGATAATCTTAGAATTGAAATGGACATAGTGAATAATTGATAGCAAATGAAACACCTAGTATTTGAAGAACAGAATGCCAGATTGCTGCAAGAAGCAATTTCACTGGATGAAACACTGGCAGGGAACATATTTATCATACGCGACGATTATGCTACCGGACCTTTGGCAGTTGAAGATACCGAAGAAACAATGCAGGCCAGGAAAGCCTGGTGGGCAAATGTTTTGGAAGGATCTCCCTACGAAGAACAAATCGGACTGGTGGATGATATAGCTACCTTGCAACAATTAGCTGAAGAATTATCGGCATCACCGGAGGAAGAGTGCTGGATTTGGATGGGACAAAATGCGCATGATGTATGTGGTTATTATTGGATATTGAAACACCTGAAGCCTTTCGCTGGCAGAATCATGGTTTTGTACATGAACAACCTGCCCTTTCTGAATGAAAAAGGGGGAATCTTCTATCCATCACACCTGCATGAAATTCTGCCCAAAGAATTCCTGAAAGCTAAAAAACTTGCCCGTCCGATTACGGGAAGTGAATGGGAGGTAGATCCGGAGGAATGGTCTCGATTGCTTGCAGGGGAAGGTATGTTGCGTTTGCTGGAAGGAGGTAAAAAACTAGTCCATCGTTCCATTGATTTACACGAAGTTGAAATATTCATTTCTGTGACATCCGAGT
>DAIMYK010000392.1:0-1968 GCA_036734525.1 Sediminibacterium sp.
CAGGGCGATGTAGGCAGTGGTAAGACCATTGTTGCACTCATGAGTATGTTGCTGGCTGCCGACAATGGATTTCAAAGTTGTTTTATGGCACCCACTGAAATTCTCGTGCAACAACATTATGCCAGTCTTCAAAAATTATTAAAAGACCTGCCTGTATAAATTGCTTTACTAACAGGAAGTACCAATACAGCGACAAGAAAAGAGATATTAGATGGGTTATTGGAAGGAACAATTCAGATTGTTGTTGGAACGCATGCTGTTATTGAGGAGCGAGTCAAATTCAACCGTTTAGGATTGGTAGTAATTGACGAACAACATCGTTTTGGTGTTGAACAAAGAGCCCGGCTTTGGGAAAAAGCGGCGATTCCCCCCCAAGAGCTGGTAATGACAGCCACACCAATACCCAGAACTCTTGCTATGACTGCTTTTGGTGACTTAGATTACAGCATCATGGATGAATTGCCCCCGGGCAGACAACCTATCTTAACAGTTCATCGCAATGAAATGGCACGGGCCTCTGTTTACGACTTTGTGCGGAGCGAAATCGAAAAAGGGAGACAGGCTTACTTTATTTATCCTCTCATAGAAGAAAGCAATAAAGTCAATTATGAGGATCTCATGCAGGGCTATGAACAGGTAAAAAGCTTTTTTCCTGAACCCAGGTTTAAAATCAGTATGGTGCATGGAAAAATGCCCGCTGAACAGAAAGAAACAAACATGCAGCGTTTCGTAACCGGTGATACCCAGGTAATGGTTAGTACTACCGTTATCGAGGTAGGTGTAGATGTACCCAATGCCACGGTGATGGTGATAGAAAGTGCCGAGAAATTCGGGCTTTCCCAGCTTCATCAGCTTCGCGGAAGGGTAGGAAGGGGCAGCGAGAAAAGTTTTTGCATATTATTAACGGGTAGTAAAGCAAGCAAGGAAGCCCTGGAACGTATCCAAATAATGACCCAAACCCAGGATGGATTTATAGTGGCAGAGAAGGATCTGGCGATGCGTGGACCGGGCGAGATCGAGGGAACCCGACAGAGTGGGGCATTGAATACCAAGGTCGCCAGCATAGTTCACGATCGTGATTGGCTGGAATAAGGCATAACAGAGTTCGAGTAATTAGTAGCGGTAGACCTGAACCTTGAATTGGCTAAGAATTTGATGTTAAGACAATATCTGAGTCTGAGAGAGGGAAAAACTGCCTGGAGCCGGATTTCATGATAAGAATCAGCTATTTGAGTCAAAAATTATCGGAAATTTATGCCAGTGAAATCCAGTAGCCTTTTATTTGCCCTTCTCTTCCTCCTTTTCCCCTGGGGATCAAAGGTCTTTTCTCAAGACCAATTGCAATTCATTGAGAACAAAGGTCAATGGCACGAATCAGTAACATTTAAAGGTGATTTGTCTGCAGGTATGTTCATCCTTACAAAAGATGGATATAAAGTAATCCTGCACAACCTGGATGACCTCGAGCGAATTGGAGAAGCTACCCATGGTAAACATGAAACAGCAGCAGCTAATTCCTCAGCGGGTCTTCTTCGTCCCGTGGCACCGGAAATGCCCACCAGATTGCGATCGCATCAATATCAGATGAAATTAATTAATGCCAATCCTTCTGCTCAGATTATTCCTGAAAAAGTTGTGGAGGGAAGTACCAACTATTTCATCGGGAACGATCCTGCCCGTTGGGCAAGTGGCTGCAAGACATATCTGGCGATAACTTATAAAAATGTTTATCCCAACATCGATATTCGATACTATACATCTGAGGGAAGTTTTAAGTATGATTTTATTATACATCCCGGAGGTCGTGTGCAAGATATTGCTATGTATTTTGAGGGAGCTTCGTCACTTCGAATCAAGGAGGGTGGTTTATTGATCAATACTTCAGTGCAGGAAGTGAAAGAATTACCTCCGGTCACTTATCAATTATCAAAAACAGAGAAAAAAGACATCCCCTGCCGTTTTGATCTG
>DAIMYK010000393.1:0-1967 GCA_036734525.1 Sediminibacterium sp.
GACGGGCGAGCTCATCTTCCTGTTTGCGCTCCTGTTCTTCGTATAGTGTGGTACGCAGCTTGGGCATGGCTTTTTCGCGGTTGCCCAGCTGGGAGCGTTCTGTTTGGCAAACTACTACCACCCCGGTAGGAATATGGGTAAGAAACACTTTGGTTTCTACTTTGTTTACGTTTTGACCACCGGCACCACCACTGCGGGCAGTTTCCATTTTAACGTCGCTCTCTTTCAATTCAAAATCGACTTCTTCGGCTTCGGGCATCACGGCAACGGTGGCTGCGGAGGTATGGACCCTGCCTTGTGTTTCTGTATCGGGCACCCGTTGAACGCGGTGAACCCCGCTTTCGAATTTCAGGGTGCCATATACATCTTCACCGGTAACTTCCACAACTACTTCTTTATAACCGCCGACAGTTCCTTCGCTCTCGCTCACGATTTGAGTTTTCCAACCCTTTTTGGCGCAGTAACGCAGGTACATGCCCAGCAGGTCACCTGCAAAAAGACTGGCTTCATCGCCCCCTGTGCCGGCGCGTATTTCCAGGATAGCGTTCTTATCGTCTTGCGGGTCTTTGGGTATGAGGAGTTGGGTGAGGAGCTTTTCGAGTTCTTCTTTTTGTGCTTCCAGTGCCGGCAGTTCCATTTTTGCCAGTTCCTTCATGTCTTCATCTGAAGAATGTTGGGCATCGCGGGCGAATTCGTAGTCTGCCAGTACTTTTTTATAGGTTTCGTAGGGCTGAACGATTTTTTCGAGGGAGCGGTATTCTTTGGAGTAGGCGCCGAATTCTTTCTGGTTGTTGATGATTTCGGGGTTGGTCAGGGCGATGCCTACCTGTTCGAATCTGGCTTTGATGGCATCTAATTTATTCAGCATATCCCCGTTTTTTCGTGCGCAAAGGTATGATTTTGCGGGGAGAAATGGCCTGGGGAATGAAAAGGGTTTATATCCAGTTTCTGAAGAAGGCTAGCAAATTCACTTCACTACAAAAGTGTAGCCGCCGTTTTTATAATCCCAGATACTGATAGAATCCAAACCGGGAATTTCCACATAACAATGCTGCCGTAAAATATGGTAATTGGTTTGACCATTATTGACGTAATTGCGCATGGAACCAATTACCGGTACCCTGTTCACCCCGGGCGTTGTATTGGGTGCAAAGGATTGCGGTAGTCTGACCTGCCCCGGAGAAAAATCGTTGGTAAAAACAATATAAAATACCCCAGGCTCATTTGGTTTAACCTTCGCAACAAGTTTATACTGCTTATTCTCATACACATACCTCATGCCTGCTGCTGAGTTAGACTGTGTAACAAAGCCCCCAATAACATTGGAATATTCAAACTGACTGCCAGTTGTAGGTTGAGATGAGATAGTCTTATCTGGGGCAACGAGTTTTTTGATATACAGCATAGGTTTCCAGTTAAAATCAGGCATATGATACCGCTTGCCTGACTTAATATCATACACTGAATCAGAAAACTGGGTGGTGATTGTCAGCTCCTCCCATACACGAATAGTAAATTACAAAGGTGCAACAGAAATTGGTATTAAAAAATCAAAACGCACCTCTTCATAACGACTCGTATCCTTTGAACACTGGCTGCCACTCAACAGGGTGAAGAATAAAAACAAGCAGATGGTTAACTTGACAGCTCGCATAAAAATTCTAGCATGATTCTTTCTATCCACTAAAGATACAACAATCAACCCGCCACTTGAATATGACATTGATCAATGATACAACAGAGCCGAAAGCACATTAATACCTCTGATTGCTTAAAATACTACCCGAAAATTGCTCTGGCACATTTTACTTAGCAGAACTATGAGTGACGACTAATTCTTCTGCTACTTCACAACAAGAGCATGATAAATTGAATTTAAATGCGAATAAAAACAGTATTTTCATTCCTCAAACTTTCGTATGCCCATCCGTACCTCTCTTACTTTCCTCCTACTCATTAGCTTCCTG
>DAIMYK010000394.1:0-1959 GCA_036734525.1 Sediminibacterium sp.
AACCGGCTAAGGGTGTTTCATTGGAAACTGTCTCTACACAAGAAACCAGACCTGCCCCGGAACCCCCTACCCCTTCTATTCCGCCTCCCGAAACTATAGTTACAAGTCCGGCACCGGAAGTATTGGTTGAACAACCGGTCGCTGAAACACCTGAAATTCCCTATGTACCTACGCCGGTTCTTTCAGAAGAATGAGCTGTGGGAAAGACAGGTGCCTATCGTTTTTATTCACCATTGGTGTTGAATATCGCTCAGCGGGAGGGTATATCCATGAGCGAATTGGAACAGATTCCCGGAACCGGACATGAGTATAGGGTTACTAAAAAAGACATTCTCCAATATGTAGCTGATAAGAAAGCGGGGAAAACACCTATTGTAGCACCCGTGATTTCACCGATTGTTCCTACCGTGCAAACACCGGTATCTCGTGTTGCCAGCCAAAAAGAAATTACAGAGGAGGGTATACCGACCAATACTGAACCGGAAGCAATCATTGCAGAGGAGCCGCCAATTGCTCCTACAGCTGATTTGATTGCTGTTCAGTTGCCTCCGACTGCCACAAGGGTTCCGGAGGAAGTGGTGGCACCCCCTGTTGTTCAGGCAGCTCCGATAGAAAATTTCAAATCTTCGGAAGAACAGGTTCCGGTCTTCAGTTCTGCTTCCAGCAATGGTAAGGTATCCGATCCTGCTAAAGTGATTGTTTCTGGTGCCACGGAAATCATGGAAATGGATCGCATGCGCAAGCTGATTGCGAAGCACATGGTGAATAGTGTACAGACCAGTCCGCATGTCACCAGTTTTACTGAAGCAGATGTAACCAATATGGTATTCTGGCGCCAGCGGGTAAAAAATGAATTTGAAAAAAGAGAAGGTACAAGACTCACATTCACTCCGATGTTCATTGAATGTATCGTGAATGTGATGAAAAAATATCCGCTCATCAACAGTTCGGTGAATGGTGAACAGATCATCCTGAGAAAGGACATTAATATAGGTATGGCGACGGCCTTGCCTACAGGAAATCTGATTGTTCCTGTCATAAAGGGTGCTGATCAGTTGAACATTGTCGGTTTGAGTCGCATGGTCAATCAATTATCTGATGCTGCCCGCAGCAATCAATTGAAACCTGATGATACTGCCGGCGGCACTTTTACCTTCACCAATGTAGGAACCTTCGGAAGTCTAATGGGAACACCGATCATCAATCAACCACAGGTAGCTATATTAGCAGTAGGCGCCATTAAAAAGCGGGCTGCGGTGATGGAAACTCCGGAGGGTGATGTGATTGCGGTGCGACATATGATGTATTTATCTCTAAGTTATGATCATCGCATCATCGATGGCAGCATGGGCGCATCCTTCCTGTCAGATGTAGCTCGCGAAATGGAAAAATGGGATGTGAACAAGCGTTGGTTCCAATACCTATAATTTAACCGGGATTTTTTTTCCCGGTTTTTTCTTTGCATTCATCTTTACTGATTGTAATTTTTAGAACTGATCTTTGGGTATGGTCTTTGGCTATTAGTCTTTGGGTTTCGTCTCCGCGGTGGCTTCCGCCCGGACGTGGCGGGGCGACCCTGCGGCTGGATTGGTGTGCTTCTTCTCCGCGGGGTCTTCCGCCCCGACGTGTCGGGGAGACCCCGCGAAGCACTATCTTGTTATTCATTCTCACCTCATTGAAGTTAAATCAATATCCTGCAATTCCATATAAGTAATAACAGGATATACTCCTTGTATTCCAGTATAATAATATCTAGCAGAACTATGTTTATAATCCTCGGGTAAAATTATCAGGCCTGCCTTGCGGGGGGTTTGATGTATATAATCTGCTTTCTGCTTTAAAAACTTTAAACTGAAGCATTCTTTTCTGTCAAATGATGGTTCGAATACTTCATGTTTTTGCTTTTTCAACTGGTCGGTTTTATTTCCCCAACCCCGCATTTGCTCCAGTATATCTCCT
>DAIMYK010000395.1:0-1951 GCA_036734525.1 Sediminibacterium sp.
CACCCGTGCCATGGGATTTGGATCGGAAGTTTAACGACGAATTATGATTGGCACTTATGCTTTAAGCGCCGGTTATTATGATGCTTATTACTTGAAAGCCCAAAAGGTTCGCACCTTGATTAAGGAGGATTTTGAACATGCATTTACCAAAGTAGATGTTCTACTAACCCCCACAGCCCCAACTACAGCATTTAAAGCTGGGGAAAAAATAACTGACCCTTTAAGTATGTATCTCAATGACCTCATGACTATTCCTGTTAATCTAGCTGGATTGCCTGCAATTAGCCTCCCTTGTGGTTTTGATAGCAAGGGTTTACCAGTTGGAATGCAATTAATTGGGAACGTCCTAAGGGAAGACCAACTTTTTCAGGTAGCCTACGCCTATGAGCAGTCAAATAACTGGCACTCACAAACCCCTAGGATATCCGAATAATTACATCTAATCGCCCAGTGGTGTTAATTGTATCAATGATAAATTTATGAATAAAAATCCTGATGTAACAATAAATCTCAGAATATTCGAATAGACAAAATAGATAAAAGTACTGTTCTCATCAAAAATTAAGAGCGTCAAATCATGACTACCGCATCTGCTTACTCCCTGAATGTCCCTGGGCATCCCACTGAGCAAATCAGTAAAGAAGAATTGCGATCGCTGCTTAAAGAGGTAGAATCCCAGCTGTATCATAGCCACGCTTACCGTGCGGTTGTGGATAAGGCACAGAAACTATTTGATATATCTCATGAACAGCTCACCAATTTTAATAAGTTAATACAAGCTATTAGTAGAGAAGCGATCGCCCTAACTTTTGAGCGATTTGTCGCCAAACAATCTGCTGCTAACACGGATAATTCTACCGATAGTAATGAGATAAATCAACTTAGCAATCAAACAGTTAAGGTATCTAAAGAAGTTTTGGAAAATACATCAGAGCCAAAAGAAAACGGTACGGGTAAGACTAAAAATGATCCCAATCCAAAAACAACAACCCGGCAAAAATCAGACAGTGTGAAAGGTGGAAACGAACCGGGTCCACAAAAAACATTCAAAAAGTGGCCATGGAAAAATCAAAAACTTTCTAAAAGTCAACTGGCTGCAAAAAAGGCGGAGGAAGAGAGATTAGAAGCCTTACGTCAAATAGGTGAACAGCTGAAAAAAGCTAGGGAGTCCCAAGGACTAACTCTACATCATCTAACTATGTATACTTATATATCACCAAAGCAGATGGCAGCAGTAGAAAATGCGGAGATCGAAAAATTGCCGGAAGATGTGTTGCTTCGTGGCTTTATCAGAATTATGGGCAATG
The DNA here is from genome assembly GCA_036734525.1 of Sediminibacterium sp. Taxonomy (GTDB): domain Bacteria; phylum Bacteroidota; class Bacteroidia; order Chitinophagales; family Chitinophagaceae; genus Sediminibacterium. The sequence continues at coordinate 1,308 of DAIMYK010000395.1, forward strand.
CTTTAGGATTAAATGGAGCTAGTTTGGCTAATTCTTTACCAGTTAGGAATGAGTGCAAATCCATTTTACCGTCTTGGTATGAAAATAAAAAGCCTTCCCGATCATTGAGTATAGAACTTAGTTCCACTCACTTATATTTGGGGTACACAGCTCTTGTAGCTAGTGCTGTAAGTGGGTTATCCATGATGTACGAACAGGCAAATAATCAAGATATCAAAAACTCCCAGTCAACAACTCCGTCCTTGTCATCACTATGTGGGTCAGATGAAAGTGTTAACGATCAAAGTACCATGCAGCATGGTAGGATGGGAAACTGTTTCGGTCCTCAAATTTCTCCACCCGAGGCGCTATAGGAATTACCAGGAACAGTTGAAAGTCATCTTCATGAACAGCGATACCCAACTAAGTCTATTTAGCGAATCAGTCCTTGACCAAAAAGGACTCATTTCTACTGATGCCAAAATTCCCATTCCCGTGGGAACCTATGTAAATATCAGCGAGTTAACACTACACTGTGAAAATTGCCATCGGTGTGGACTGAGTAAAAATCGCACTCATGCAGTGGTAGGAAGGGGAAACCCACAAGCTCAAATCATGATTATTGGCGAAGCACCAGGACAACACGAAGATGAAACTGGTTTACC
>DAIMYK010000396.1:0-1948 GCA_036734525.1 Sediminibacterium sp.
AAACCTATAAGTTTGAAAAACAAACTACCAGCATTCGAGAAAACCTCCTTCATATTCACCATCTCATTAACCGATACTGCCAGATAAATATCGTACTGATCATCCTGTCTATTCCTATTGGATATGCGATTGGTTTCTATCTCTCTATGCCGTTCGATGCGCTTTCCAGTATCGGAGATATGGTAACCTATTTTTACCAGTTGCCCGATGTCGTAAAATATATTTTGGCCGGCGTATTGATATTTCTCGAATTATTGTTTCTATGGTTAATGCGTTGGTATCTCCGTTTCTTTTATGGTAAATACCTAAACTAGATCAAAGAAATGATCAATGAGTTGGATGCGGAATAGTCATGAACGGTATTCAACAATTATTCGTAACTTCAGGCATTGAAAAAGTTAATAACCATAGTTTGTCTGTTGGTATACTTCTTTGCCACAACAGAAGCCAAGCAATTATTCAAGATACCTGTTATCTTTCAACATTATGCTGAACACCAACAAGAGAACCAGGAGCTATCCCTGGTAGATTTTTTGGATATGCACTACATGCATGGCAGTCCTTTTGATCAGGATTACGACCGGGACATGAAGCTGCCCTTTAAAAGTACCGGTGATGTTTTCTCCTTCTTTCCACTGACCGCCGACCGTATGCCATTTTCCTGTACGGTGGTTTGTCCCCAGAAAAACATTGAATTACCCCTCCGTATTTCTGCTTTTGACAAGCCCTGTTCATTAGCCGAGCATTCCATCTGGCAGCCTCCCCGGGCCATTGTCTGAAATTTCCCTTTTCTTAACTTTATTTCTCATTGATTGCACTGTTTCCTTTCCTGGGAAACGGGTGTATAATTATAGTATTTATGTTGAATGCCATCATTCGATTTTCTGTCCGTAATCCTTTGATCATTGGTCTATTCGTTTTGGGATTGATAGGTTATGGAAGTTATGAAGTATCCCGATTACCCATTGATGCCGTACCGGATATCACCAACAACCAGGTACAAGTAATCACAGTGGCACCTTCTTTTGGTGCTACTGACATCGAACGCCTCATCACCTTCCCCATTGAGCAAGCCAACAGCAATATTGCCGGCATACAGGAGATCAGAAGTTTTTCCCGTTTTGGGCTATCACTTGTGACCATCGTGTTCAATGATGCGACCGATCTGTTTTGGGCCAGGCAACAGGTCGCAGAAAGATTACTGGATGTTAAGAGCATCATTCCTGAACAAATGGGTGTTCCCAAACTTGGTCCGATCAGCACTGGTTTAGGAGAGATTTACCAATATGTACTGAGACCCAAAAAGGGATATGAACATGCCTGGGATGAAACCAAACTAAGAACGGTGCAGTATTGGATAGTGCGCCGACAATTGCTGGGTATTCCAGGTGTTGCTGAAGTAAGCAGTTTCGGAGGAAAAGTAAAACAATATTCGGTGCGCATAGACCCTGCCCGTTTGCAATCTTTTGGAATTACTATCACTGATGTCTTAACAGCACTTGAAAAAAATAACCAGAACACAGGTGGAGCCTACATAGAAAAAGGCCCATCCGTTGTTTTCATCCGAACTGAAGGACTTCTTACAACGCCGGAAGAGATCGGGAATATCATGGTTAAAAAGTTATCTGCAGGAACTCCATTGCTGGTAAGAGATGTGGCATCCATTGAAACCGGGTTCGCCACCAGGTATGGCGCCCTATGTTATAATGACCAGGGTGAGGTTGCCGGTGCCGTTGTAATGATGCTAAAAGGTGCCAATAGCAATGAGGTGATCAGAAGGGTAAAAGAGCGTGTACAACAGATTCAAAAAAATCTCCCGGAGGGCGTCATTATTGAACCCTTCCTCGATCGTTCCAAAATGGTGGGGAATGCAATCAATACAGTTAAGACCAATTTAATGGAAGGCGCATTGATTGTTCTTTTCATTCTGGGTATTTTTCTGGGAAAT
>DAIMYK010000397.1:0-276 GCA_036734525.1 Sediminibacterium sp.
TATCCTCGTGAGCCAAAAGAAAAACACCAATGGCACCCGCACCGACTATTGGAAAATGGACATGCCCCATGCCCCCTACCTGTTCTTCATCGGTGCAGGTGATTTTGCTGTAATCAAAGACAGCTATAAGGGCAAGGAAGTGAGCTACTATGTTGACAAAGAATATGCTTCCGTTGCCAGAAAAATATTCGGACTGACACCAGAAATGATGAAATTTTTAGTCACCCGCGTGACCGGCATCGAATACACCTGGCCTAAATACAGCCAAATGGTGGC
>DAIMYK010000397.1:286-1947 GCA_036734525.1 Sediminibacterium sp.
ATGGAAAACACCACATCCACCCTGCATGTCGACATGGCCCATCTAGATGCCCGTTAACTATCAGAAGATAATATATGGGAAACTACTGTCGCCCATGAACTCTTTCACCATTGGTTTGGGGACTACGTTACAGCGGAAAGCTGGAGCAACCTTACCGTGAACGAAAGCTTTGCTAATTATAGCCAGACACTCTGGAGAGAGTATAAATACGGCAAAGATGCTGGAGACCACGAGAATAAAAAAGACATGCAAACATATCTGAGAAGCGGTGGTTCAAAAAAAGACCTCGTAAGATTCTTCTATGCAGACAAAGAAGATATGTTCGATAATGTATCGTATGAAAAAGGGGGCCGCATCCTGCATATGCTGCGCAATTTTGTTGGCGATGATGCCTTCTTTGCTTCACTTAACCGTTACCTCACCGACAACAAATTAGGCACCGGCAGCGCCCATCACCTGCGGTTGGCTTTTGAAAAAGTAACGGGTAAAGACCTGAACTGGTTCTTCAACCAATGGTATTTCGGAAGTGGTCATCCGGCACTGGATATCAACTACGGTTACAATGATTCTACAAAACGTGCCTATGTTTATATAAAGCAAACCCAGTCCGGTGACAAAATTTTCAAACTGACCTTCTTCATTGATATTTATGAGGGCACTACCAAAAAAAGACAGCAGGTGTGGATGGAAAACAAAGCTGATACATTTTCCTTTGCCGTAAATAGTAAGCCGTCACTGATCAATGTAGATGGTGATAAGATTTTGCTCTGTACCAAAAAAGACAACAAAACATTGGCGCAGTATTTACACCAATTCAAATATGCCGGCACCTATGCTGACCGAGATGAAGCCCTTGCTGCCGCACTGGGTAAAAGCATCGACACCTCAGCTCAAGCCATCCGTCTTCTCGCACTGAAAGATCCTTTTTACGCCATCCGCCTGGAAGCATTGGAACAATATCAGACAGGTACTCCGACACCGGAAGTATATGCCCTTGCCAAAACAATTGCAGGCTCAGATCCCAACAAAGCAGTTCGTGCAGCAGCTATTGATTTGCTGGCCAAATCTGAGGACCCAACCCTACGCTCCATGTTGGTTCAATTAACGGATGATTCTTCCTATTCTGTTGCAGGCGCTGCGCTGGAAGCATTGTCCGGCATTGATTCTGCAGCAGCGATTGCTATTGCCCGCAAGCAGATGAATCTAACTTCCAAAGGCAGACTTACTGCTGCTATCAGTAGTGTATTGACCAACTTTGGCGACCCACTTGCCTTTGATTTTGTGGCAGGTAGATATGAAAAATTACCCCTTAGCCAGGAAAAATTCACCCTGACATCGACGCTGGCTGAAGTGCTGGGAAAGGAAAATGATCCGGCAAAATTCAAGAAAGGAATTGACCTGATCATCGGATTGCGCAACGCCATCCCCGGCGCTCAGAGAGCAAAGCCAGATCCCTATATCAATAACTTTATCATGAAGAAATTAGCTGATTAGAAGAAAGCTGAAGGAAATACAGAGTTAGCGGACTACGTTCAAAAGCAGATAGAAAAGTAATAACCCTACTTCGATTCAATGAAAAAGCCGGAATATATCCGGCTTTTTTTATGTCTTGTCGTTACTCATCAATTCTTCATTACCATCCTCCGCCGGCTCCTCCTCCT
>DAIMYK010000398.1:0-1943 GCA_036734525.1 Sediminibacterium sp.
AACATTGAGATCAAGGCGCACTGTTCAGATCCGGGACAGGCGTAAGCGTATTTATTTAATGCGGGTGCCCGGTATGCAGGTTTAGATACACAAGAAGATACCTATTTTCAAGTCCCGGAAGGCAGACTGAAACTCCGGAGAGGTCCTATAGAAAACAACTTGATCTTCTATCGTCGAACCAACCAGGAAGGTCCCAAGGCATCAGAATTTATTTTACATCCTGTTCAGGAAAGTTCCTCTCTTCAATCATTGTTAACACAGGCATTGGGTGTGAAAGTTATCGTTAAGAAGAGCAGGATAATATTTTTTCTGCATCATACCAAGTTTCACATTGATGAGGTTCCCGGATTGGGTCACTTCATTGAAATAGAGGTAAGTAATCTACATCATCCTGAATTGGACGAAGAACAGATGCAGAAAGATTGCAGAAATTACATGGATGCACTTGGCATAAAGGAAGAAGACCTGGTAGCAGTTAGTTATTCTGATATGCTGCTCGAACAACAATCCCGGCAAATCTGAATCATTTGACAATAACAGCCCCCATCGTCTTGGTAAGTTCAATCTCCAATTTTTTCAGGTGGCGATGAATTTCGAGAAATTGTCGAATGGTATCAGTAGTCGCATTCTCCAGGTCACGCTGATTCTCTTCCATCATTTTTTTGATCTTGCGAAGCTTGAAATAATGCACACTGTGTAATACATCTTGCCTGCTATTGTCACGGAGTACATTATTGCGCGAATCGAGGTATTCATTCCAGCGTTGACTCAGTTCGTACGGGAAAGCACAGATATCAAGGGTATTTTTTCTGATATCTTCGTTTTCATGGTTCAGGAAATTTTGTACTCCGGGTTCCCATCCCTGATCATACCAGCGCTGATATTCCAGATAAAATTGATTCATCAATGGAATATCCAGCTGAAACTCACTGATCTCCTGTGTGATAAATTGGGCTACTGTAATTCCATTTTCCCATTCCTGCAAACCAAACAAGAGCAATACCCGAATGATATTTTTTTCGGGTAACTCATCCTGGCCTAATAAGTCCAGTGCCCCTTCGTCGGTTAATCCGGGGGGAGGTTGCTGACCCGTTTCTACCCAGTCTCCCTGTTCATTGACCGAGGTTTTTCGTTCCTCTTTTGTTACTCTTTCCCTCTTGAACTTGTTGACCAATGAAGTGAGACCGGTTTCATCGATTTTCAGCAAAGCAGCACATTGTCGGATATAATCCTGTTGCCGGGTAAAATCCTCCAGTTTGTTGAGCTTACTGATGGTTTCGGCTACCTGGTTGACAGCTGCACTTTTGCGATTGAGGTCATTACCCGCTTCCTGCAGCATCACTTCCAGTTGAAAAAGAATAAAATCTTTCTTCTTCGATTGAATTAATTCTTTTAATGCGTTCGTTCCATTCTTGGTAACATAACTATCAGGGTCTTCGCCATCCGGAATCAGTACCAACTGAACCTGAAGACCCTCCTCCAGAGCGAGATCTAGTCCGCGCAAAGCTGCCTTGATACCTGCTGCATCCCCATCATAAACAATGGTGAGGTGCTTGGTATATTTGCGAATGAGCCGTAACTGATCTACGGTTAGTGAGGTTCCGCCGCTGGCAACTACATTTTCGATACCGGCCTGGTGCAAACTGATAACATCCGTATATCCTTCTACCAACAAACATTCATCCGCCCTGTCAATTGCAGTCTTGGCGAAATATAAACCATAAAGAATCTTGCTCTTGATATAAATTTCATTCTCCGGAGTTTTGATGTATTTGGGACTAACCGGCTGCTGTTTCCCCATGATGCGTGCCCCAAATCCGATAATTTTTCCTGTAACTCCATGGATCGGAAAAGTGATGCGCCCCCGGTAATTGTCAACCAACGTATCACCCCGTTGTACTACGAGTCCGGTCTTCACCAATAATTCAGGATTGAACTGATTT
>DAIMYK010000399.1:0-1939 GCA_036734525.1 Sediminibacterium sp.
GGGGGAACGCCTGCAGCATCCACAGCATTCACTTTATTCATAGCCGGAATCTCAGTAGAAACGGCATCACCTGTAATCTCATGAATGAGGTTGCCGAAACTGGTATCTTCCTGCGGTGGTCTTCCTACAACGGTGAAGGGCCAGATAGCTTTTTTTCGTGCATATACTTTGTGAACCCGTATCACAGGGAACGGATGCTGCAAACTATAATAACCGAGATGAGCTCCAAAGGGCCCTTCTGCTTTCACATCTCCGGGATACACTTCACCTGTGATTACAAAATCCGCATCCCCACTGATACAAAACCCGTCCTCATACCGATACCTGAATCTTCTTCCTCCCAAAATGCCTGCAAAACTCAGTTCACTCATTCCCTCGGGCAGGGGCATCACAGCAGCTACAGTATGTGCGGGCGGGCCACCCACGAAGCAACTCACTTTGAGGGGTTGTCCGGCTGCATTGGCTTTGGTCTGGTGAACCCCAATACCCCTGTGCAATTGATAATGGAGTCCGATCTCTTCATTCAATTCATATTCATTGCCTGTCAATTGAATCCGGTACATACCCAGATTGGAGGCACCTACTCCAGGCGCATCCATGTCTTCAGAATACACTTGTGGCAATGTAACAAAGGCACCACCATCCATTGGCCAGTGGTGAATGAGTGGAAGATTGGTAATACTTATTTCCTGTTCCATAACAGGTGATCTTCCCGAGGTCTTCAAGGGCAGGGCATTAATGGCAGACCACCCGGCAGAAAGATGTTGGAGGGGATTTTTAAGTGCCTCTATCGGGCGGTTGCGCAGTTCTATCAGGCGCTGGACAGTTTCTAATGTTTCGCGAAAAATGAACTTGCTTCTATCAAGGGTTCCGAAAATATTGGAAGCTGCCCTGAAATGACTCCCCTTCACATTTTCAAATAGAAGTGCAGGGCCATCCATGGAGAAAACCCTTTCGTGAATGGCAGCCATTTCCAGAAAAGGGTCCACTTCTTCCTTTACCCTAATCAGGTGACCATGTTTTTCCAGGTCGAGTAAACAAGCTTCTAAGGAAGAGTAGGGCATGTGTTGGTTCTGGTTGAATTCGGTGTGAATGATACCATTTTCCGAAATCGCTAAATTATAACAAAGCAGTCAGCCCGTCAAAAAGCAGCTGACCGAGAGAAAAGGTTGTAATTTTGCTCCATGACCCGGTTGAGTGTTAACATCAACAAAATTGCTACCCTGCGCAATAGCCGGGGTGGCACCAATCCCGATCCCATTCGCATGGCACTGGATGCAGAGCGGTTTGGAGCAGATGGCATCACCGTTCACCCGCGACCAGATGAACGGCATATTCGGTATGATGATGTACGCGCATTGAAAAAAGTTCTCTCCAAAGAACTCAATATAGAAGGGAATCCTACAGAACCCCGCTTTACAGCTTTAGTATTGGAAGTGATGCCTGCACAGGTTACATTAGTACCGGATGCAGGTAGTCAACTTACGAGTGATCATGGTTGGGATACAGTGGCCCGGCAAAATGTATTGCAAGAATTGATACTTCCGTTCAAGAAAGCAGGGATACGTGTCTCCATCTTTATAGATCCGGTTCCAGGTATGGCTGCCGGAGCTAAGTCAGCAGGTGCAGACCGCGTAGAATTATATACGGAAATGTATGCGCGCGCGTATGCTGATGGGAAAGCAGCTGAGGTAATTCCTGCATTTCAGTCAGCTGCTGCAGAAGCCCACATGGCAGGATTGGGCATCAATGCGGGTCATGACCTGGATCTGCAGAATTTGTCTTATTTCGCACAACACATTCCCCACTTAGATGAAGTGAGCATTGGTCATGCGCTGGTTGCGGACGCCCTCTATTTAGGTTGGCAAAATACCATCCAGTTGTACCAGCGTCAACTGGGTAAATAAGTTTTCCTGCTTTGAATTTCCCTTCGTACTTT
>DAIMYK010000400.1:0-1933 GCA_036734525.1 Sediminibacterium sp.
TCCCGGGTTTACCATCCATTTTATAGATACACCCTTTCCGGTGTACACCGGAAAAAACAAATGGCTCAAAGCCCTGGAACATGCCCGTTTCTTTGGATGGAAACAAATTACCCTGCCCATTATTTGCTTAATAAAGGGATGCGATATTCTCTTTTGCACGGATTATTTTTTGCCGCTTTTCCCGGTACGATTCAAAACAGCAGTCATTTTTTATGATGCCTTCTTCTGGCAATACCCCGAGCAATACAATCGTTTTTGGCTAAAATTGCTGCACCACATTGCAGTGCCTGCTGCCCGCAAAGCATCTGCCATCATTACTATTTCTCATCATTCCAAAGAGCAGATTATTCAGTGTGTCGGACTTCCCCCTGAAAAAATCCATGCGATTCATTTGGCACCAAAATCTTCCTCTGCTATTGTCAGCGCCGATTATCATGCATCCGCTGAATCAGAAAAAAAATACATCCTCCACATCGGGGTGCTCGAAAAAAGAAAAAACCTGCTCAACCTCATCAAGGCATTTGCCTTGTTAAGAGAAGCCGGTTATAACAACTACAACCTGGTTTTAGCAGGGGGTACTGTACCCAAACACAAATTAGATGACAGTGGAAATATACGCCGGCTAATCAAAGAATTACAACTCGAAGATGCTGTCATTCTCCCCGGCTTTATCAGCGATGAGGCACTTGCAAACTATTACCGTCAGGCAAGTCTCTATGCCTTCGTCTCTGTCAATGAGGGATTTGGATTACCCATATTGGAAGCATTCCAGCATCGGCTGCCCACGCTGATCGCCAACAACAGTTGTCTGCCCGAAGTGGGAGGTGATGCGGTGGTTACCTGTGATCCTTATGACCCGGTAGATATTGCTGAAAAAATGAAACTGGTGGTGAGCAACCCTGCCCTGCAGGAAGAACTGATTCAAAAAGGTTTGCGCCGGTTGCAGGACTTCTCCTGGGAAAAAACGACGGATGAACTGATGCTGGTGTTCCGGGAAATGATGAAAGAAAAAAACTAAGCCGGGCTATTTAAGTTCAGCATCTACCATTCCTCTAACGATATCATTGAGGCGGAAGGTTGCTTTCCATTCTAAAACCTTTTCCGCCGTTGATGGATCGGCATTGCCGTTGAAAAGATCTGCAGGCCGAAACAATTCCGGATCAATCACAACATGGTCGCTCCAATTCAACGATAAATAACTGAATACTTTTTCTGTGAATTCTTCCAGTGAATGGGTTTCCCCTGTGGCGATCACAAAATCCTGTGCTTTTTCCTGCTGTAACATGCGCCACATGGCATCAACATATTCAGGTGCCCAGCCCCAGTCCCGCCGGATCTGCAGGTTGCCGAGGTTAAGTTTTTCCTTGCTGCCCCGGTGGATGCGACAAGCGGTAGCAACAATTTTTCTGGTAACAAAACGGTGAGGACGGAAAGGAGATTCATGGTTGAACATGATGCCGGAGCAGGCATGCAATTGATAGGCTTCCCGGTAATTAATTACCTGCCAGTGAGCAGATGCCTTGGCAATGGCGTAAGGACTGCGGGGGCGGAAGGGGGTATGCTCATCTGCGGGCCGCTCGTCGGTCTCACCGAAACACTCACTGGAGCCGGCATGGTACATGCGGATCGGAAGTCCGGTAAAACGCATGGCTTCCAATAGGTTCAGGGTAACGATACTGATGCATTCATAAGTCTCCACGGGCTGTTCAAAGGAAAGTCCCACCGACCTTTGACCGGACAAATGATATACTTCATCAGGACGGATACGGCTTAGGGTTGCGAGGGTGCTTTTGAAGTCGATGGTGTTGATGGATACGGGACGGATATGTTCCAACAGTCCCAGTTTACGCAGGTTATCAAAGGGATTGGTGGTGGCATCCCGCGACCCGCCATAGACCTCATAGCCTTTATCCAGCAGCAAGGCAGTCAGATA
>DAIMYK010000401.1:0-1923 GCA_036734525.1 Sediminibacterium sp.
CAGGTCACCCAGGAAGGCAGGATTAAGTATCCAATTCCCCTCCCGGCTCTTCTCAATCAGAGAACTTCTAGCCTCATCAGGCGTACGACTAGCCCTGATTAATGCAATGACTTCATCAATATGATCCAATGCTTTGAGGTATCCTGCGAGAATATGGGCGCGCTCTTCAGCTTTTCTCAACTCAAACCTGGAACGACGAATTACCACATCCATACGGAAGTCGATGAATTCGGCGATCATCATTTTAAGATTCATCAAACAAGGTCTTCCCTTGCTGATGGCTACATTATTAATACCATAACTGGTTTGGAGTTCTGTGAACTTGTACAGTTGGTTGATGATTACCTGGGCAACAGCATCTCTTTTGAGATCAAGAACAATACGAGTTCCCTCACGCATGTTGCTTTCATTGTTCACATGAGCAATGCCTTCAACAATTTTTTCATTGACCAATTGGCCGATGCGATTGGTGAGCACATCCCTGTTCACCTGATAGGGCACTTCAGTTATAACGATTTGCTCTCTGCCACTTTGCTTGGTATCTACATGACATCTGCCGCGCACAACTACCCTTCCTCTTCCGGTTCGGAAAGCTTCCTTCACCCCTTCCATACCAAAAATGATTCCGCCAGTAGGAAAATCGGGTGCCTTGATGTGTTGCATCAATTCATCAATGGTAATTTCCTTGTTTTGAATGAAAGCAATGCAGGCATCTACCGCTTCACGGAGGTTGTGAGGCATCATATTGGTAGCCATACCAACAGCTATACCTGATGAACCGTTGACCAGCAGTTGTGGAATGCGGGTGGGAAGTACGGTGGGTTCCTCTCTGGAATCATCGAAGTTCAATTGAAAATCTACTGTTTCCTTGTCGATGTCTTCCAACATCGCTTCTGCCACCTTCTCCAGGCGGGCTTCAGTGTAACGCATGGCTGCAGGAGGGTCACCATCCTGGTTACCAAAGTTACCCTGCCCATCCACCATCGTATACCGCAGAGTCCAATCCTGCGCCATTCGCACAACCGTATCATAGATCGATGCATCACCATGGGGATGGTATTTACCCATTACTTCCCCGACAATGGATGCAGATTTTTTATAGGGCTTATTGCTATTGTTGCCGAGTTCATTCATCGCGAAAAGAACTCTTCTGTGGATGGGTTTAAATCCATCTCTTACATCGGGCAAGGCTCTTCCCACGATTACTGACATGGAATAATCGATGTAGGCAGTCTTCATCTGCTCCTCGATATTCACCTTGATGATCCGGTCGTTGTCCTGTGTAAGTTCAGGTGTAAAATTTTCCTCTGACATGCTTCTCTCGATTGAGTCCTCCGGCGTTTTTCAGGCCATCCTAAGAGGGCTTGTCCGGGGGTCAGCGAAGATACTTTTTTTTGGGGTGCCCCGTGAAAAAAGCAGCAAAAAAAGGCCCCTGTTTTATCCACAAAAAAGAACAATTTTCCACCCCCAAACCATGCTTGAATTGTCCCGGTAAAATCTTGTTTTTTCAATCTTTTTTTTATTGGCCAGGAATGGCCCTCTGTTTAGTATTTTTACAGATATTTTGAGCCCTTTCACAACAGATTCATGTCATCATTCCATATTTTATTGTTAGGTGCCGGGAAGTCGGCAACCACTTTGATTCAATACCTTCATTCCATTGCTGAAAAAGAGAAATGGCAGGTAACAATAGCAGACAAGGACCTGACAACAGTGAAGGAAAAACTGGTGCCCTATCCTCATTTAACTGCCGCTCAAATCGATATAGACAACCGGGAACAGCGTCAACAGATCATAGGAAAAGCCAGTTTGGTTATTTCTTTACTACCTCCTCCCCTACAGTTATCATTCGCGACTTATTGCCTGGAGGCAGGTAAGCATTTTTTTTCTGCTTCTTACACAGATCCCGCCCTCCTGCCTATT
>DAIMYK010000402.1:0-1920 GCA_036734525.1 Sediminibacterium sp.
GGTCCTTTCAAGACTGACAGCTACCGCTACTAATAGTACTCATCATTTTGAAAATTCATACCAAGGTCTGCAATTCCTGCAGACCTTTTTTATTTCATAAACTATTGTAAAAAACACTTGATCCGACAGGTTGCCGGAAGTTTGGAAATAAATTTGCATTGTTTAACGTAAGATGAAAACAACTCCTTTTAGAACACCAATATCCGGAATCTTATTTTTTAGCGGAATTTCAATCATCGTTGCTAGTACAAACCAACAAAACGGTGCTGAAAGCAATAATCAAGAAGTCCAGGCACAACAAAAAATCATTGACCGTGTCGATGACTCAGCCAAGCAGGATGTAGTAAATGATTCATTAGCTCAATTATACTCCGATACTTCGAAAAAATATGTTTTCTTAACCTGGGATGACGGTCCACAACCACCCGGTACCGGTAATTGCCGCAAAGTATTCAAAGAATTGGGGGTTAAAGCCAGCTTTTTTGCAGTGGGATTCAATATTCTAAACAAGGACCGGGAACTATTGATGGACTCTATTCGAAGGGATTATCCTGCACTTCTTCTGGTCAACCATGGATTCAGTCATGCCATGAACAATCGTTATCAAAAATTTTATTCTCCGGCTTCAATTGATACTGCACTGAATGATTTTTTACACAATGAGCAAGTGATGCAGATAACAGAAAAAATCGTTCGATTTCCAGGTCACAACACCTGGGCAGTGAATGGTATGATAAGCGGCCAGCTTACAAAAAAACCATTGGTTCATCGTTTAGATTCTCTGGGATATCAGGTTATTGGTTGGGATGCCGAAGGGATAGGAAACAGTATAACTAAAGCCCCTCGTTAATCTGCTACAGAAATGGCCAACCGTGTAGTGGAGCAATTATCATCCGGTGAAACCCGTGTGCCCGGTGCGGTTGTTGTGTTATCCCACGATCGGTATTTTGCCCATGAGGATGCAGTTGACTCTTTAAGAAGATTTATCCAACTTTTACAGGCTGATTCGAGCATACAATTTGAAACCCTCGACCATTACCGGGATTTACACCGAATCAGACGAGTAAAAAGAAGTATTAATCAGGGAAACTGATCTTGCCCATACATATAGCAGGGATACCCTCTCCACTTCCCGCATAAGTGTCGGGATTTCCAGCCACCGTTTCATTGGCTAACAAGGCAAAAAGCACGGCTTCTTTCGCATCCGGATGAACTGAAAGCTGTTCGGTAGTCTGAAAATTACAGTCCGGCAACATCTCTTTCAATTGTTGCATAACCAGTGGATTGTGCATTCCACCCCCACTTGCATATACTTCCATTTTCTCTCCCACCGGACAACACCGAAGCATTGCCTGAGCAATGCTTTGAGCAGTGAATCTATTCAACGTGCACATCACGTCTTCATGTGAGATATCCCCGGAGTCCGTTTCTGCCTGTGCCTTCCTTAAATATTCAAGATTAAATAGTTCTGGACCTGTTGTAGCTGGAAATGATTGACTGAAGAAAGAATGAGACAGCAAGGCTTTGAGCAAAGATTCATGGCAATTACCTCTTAATGCAATAGCTGCATCCCTGTCGCAGGACTGGTTAAAATATCTTTGAGCATAGGCATCCATCATTGTGTTTCCTGGGCCTGTATCTGTACTGAAAATTTTGCTGATATCTGCTGTACCGGGCAGGTAGGTGAAATTCGCTATCCCACCAATGTTCAGCATGATTCGATTTTCACCTTTCTTGCTGAAGATTAGATGGTCACCATAAACTGCCAGCGGTGCTCCCTCCCCTCCTGCTGCGAGGTGCTTTTGCCGAAAATCTGCAATGGTGATAATACAGTTAGTATGAGAGAGGTGAGCACCGGCACCAATCTGTAATGTAGCATGAGGAAATCTTGCATCTTTATGCATCAATGACGGTGAATGG
>DAIMYK010000403.1:0-1918 GCA_036734525.1 Sediminibacterium sp.
TACCAGTCAAACCGAGGCCCCGGGTTTTTTAGGTTCATTCACGGGTAACAGAAAAGCGCTACTAATAGGTGATGACGGTGGTTATGTAGTCAATACACCCATCTACCAGTCCAAAGATAACCAACAAATAAGGGTAGTCAATAGTACCCTTGATTCAAATGGCAACTTACTGGCACAAGTAAAAACAAGCTTTACCGGAATTCAACAAGAAATACCCAGAGATCTTATGCTGAGCTCAACTCAGGAGGAAAAAGAAGATTATTTAAACAGCACTCTTAGCATACCTACTTACAAAACAGAAAGATTTCAATACAAAGAAATCAAGTCAGGCATCCCAGAAATCGAAGAGGAATTAACAATCAATGCACCCGGCTATGCAAATTTGTCAGGTAAAAGAATTTTCCTAGTACCTAATTTATTCAATCGTTCCTCCACCCGCCTATCAGATAATCTTCAAAGAAAGAATCCGATTTATTTCACTACGGCTTATCTCGACATTGATACTGTTACATTTAATATTCCAAATGGCTATATCATAGAATCTGCTCCCAAAAACACCCTATTAAATAGTCCATTTGGAAATTATTCTTTACAATTTGAATTTACCGATAAACACATAAAAATGATCAGATATAGGAAAAGTGAAATCAATGTTTTTGATGCGGCGGATTACCCTAAATTGGTTGAGTTTATCAACCTGATTTATAAAGCCGACCAAAGCCGGATTGTTCTTGTTAAAAAAATGAGTTAAATCAATGGCCTTGCAACACTCAAATGTGATAAAAACGAAAAAGTAAAAAACACTATTTCTTAACTAATATCAATCAACTAAAAAAAATTGGCGTATTTCCATCAAATTGTTCCTTTAGCTAATCATTAATGGATTTATTTAACAGGAAGATTACAAAAATGGTGTCCCCCATTTCTTATCCGTATAAACATTCTTCCCTGTCAGGGTTTTCATGAAAGCGATGATGGCCTGTAATTCGCCGGGCTGAAGATTCAGTTGTTGCACTGCTGTTCCATTGGGTCGAAGCCTGGGATCGAGATTGGGATTGTTTTGAATGCCGCTGGCATAGTGATTGACAACTGCCTCCAGAGCACGAAACTTACCGTTGTGCATCAACGGTCCATTCAAAGTTCCGGAAGCATTCACCAGATCGCGAAGCGAGGGGGAGCGCGTATTGGTCACATCATTTCCTATACCGGCTAATGTAGCAATAACTCCGTTGTTGCGCGATGCCGGTGATATGTCAAACTCAGGTACCAAATGACAGGTATTGCAACCGAGTCCCCCTGTGGTTCGGATGCTATTGGCGTCAAAAATAGGTCGGTCAATGAACAAGGCCTTTCCCAAATTTTCTTCGGCTGTAAAATTGGGAAAATTGGTCCGGTCATTCACAACCAACGCCCTGCCTTCATCGAATTTAGCATCGAATGATTGGATGCTCCTGATAAAATTGGCAAGACATTCCTGCATTCTTGTTTCTGTGATGTTCACATCCCCATATACGGCTGTAAATAATTCTTTGTAATAGCCGATTCCCTGCAGTTTGGTGAGCAGGGTATTCATGTTGCCCCGGCCTGTCTGACCACTAACCCCCATCTCATTGTGGGCAACAATGGGTAGAGTAGTTTGAGCCTCAAGGCTCGCAGCTCTCTCATCCCAAAAAAATGTGGGATCAACCGCAAAGCGGGCATTGATCAGCCGCATGGTATGGCGGGCGGTATTACCTCCCAAGACACCATTGCTGGCCAATGCGGTATCAGAAAAAGCAAACTTCTGCTGGTGACAGCTTCCGCAGGAAATGGTATTGGTAACACTCAGGTTCTTATCGTAAAAAAGCACCCTGCCCAAAGTGGACTTGGCATTATTGATGGGGTTGATCGGACTATTGTTTTTTTGGTTATATGCCGG
>DAIMYK010000404.1:0-1915 GCA_036734525.1 Sediminibacterium sp.
GGTAGGTTCATGCGAATGCGAACGCTAATTATTTTCCCGATTGTTTCTTCCCGAAGCAGCTTGCGAATGTTGATGAATTTGGGAAGTGCCCTCCGGTAATGCGCAACGCAAAGTGGTATACCGCTTTTTTCTGCGGCAGCCCTCATACGATAACAACCATCAAGTGTAGATGAAAATGGCTTTTCAACATATACAGGTTTTCCTGCTTCCAAGGCAGCAAGAGCGTATGCTTCATGGAAGGCAGGTGGAGTAGCAATGTAAACTGCGGTAACTTCCGGATCGGCAATCAAATCCTCTGCGCGATCGTACCACTTGGGTACCCGGTGTCTTTGGGCATAATCTGCCGCCTTATTCCTATCTCTTCTCATCACCGCTACAAGTGCTGAGTCCGAAACCTGTTGAAAGGCAGGTCCGCTCTTAACTTCTGTTACATTTCCACAACCTATGATGCCCCAGGATACTTTTTCCATTGAATGAAAGGAGTTCAATATCTTCCTGTTTAAAATTAAGTATTATTGAATAGTAAATAGCCAATAAAAAGATAACCGCTTGCAGATCTTTACAATCTTTTGTAAATTGTAATAGCATGGTTGCGGGTTGCAGCAGATCATTCTTTGTTCATTTAATCTTTTTATATGAGTTCTTCCAGACGCTTGTTTATTGTCCAATCCTTTACTGCGGCAGTGTCTGTTGCCCTTGGTGTTAAAGGGAGAGCGCAGGGTATTCAAAATGCCCTTGCTTTTCCTATCGGTATCGCAGGTTATACTTTTTATCGAATGGATATAGAGTCAACCATCCGGATGATGCAACGTATGGGGGTTCAATATCTTTCCCTGAAAGACATACACCTACCCCTCAATAGTTCAGATGAAGTCATCAAGTCCACCATCGCTCGATTTTCAGCCGCCGGCATACAGGTATATGCAGTTGGAGTGATTTATATGAAGAGTAAGGAGGCGGTAGATCAGGCATTTCGGTATGCTGAGCAAGCGGGGGTGACAATGATTGTTGGGGTACCTAATTATGAATTATTGGATTACTGCGAGCAAAAGGTACAACAGACGAATATCAGACTGGCTATTCACAATCATGGCCCAAAAGACCCGTTGTATCCCGGACCCGGCGATGCTTATGATCGAATCAGGAACAGAGATAAACGAATGGGTCTCTGCATAGATATCGGACATACTATACGTGCAGGTGTTTTGCCTGAAAAAGCAATCATGGAGTACCGGGATCGCTTAATGGATTTGCACATCAAAGATGTGACCCTGGCTGCCAATGAAGGAGTGGCTATTGAAATGGGCAGGGGGGTTATCGATTTTCCCGCACTGGTGCGTGCATTGAAGAAGGTTAACTACACCGGTATCTGCAGTATAGAATTTGAAAAAGACATGCAAGATCCCCTTCCCGGTATTGCTGAGTCATTGGGTTATTTCAGGGCGTTACTCGCAGAAAAGAAACGCTAGAAATTTCATCTACTGCTGCTGATTGGGATCTGCAGGCGGAGTCGTACCCGGTGGATTGACACAATTCAGGTTGTAAAGTCTGCGGGCATCACTGTATCCTTTGGCTTCTGAAGTAAGAAATGACTGACATCCTTCAGGGACTTTTCCCACATTGTACAAGCAGATACCCCGATAATATTCGGCTTTACCATCCTTGGTCCATTTATTATTTACTACCCTTTCAAAATAAGGAAGTGCTGCGCCCCATTCTTTATTGAGGAAATGAACCAATCCGATATTTTCAATTACCGGTGAGAATTTGGAATTGATTTTTCTGGCGCTCTCATAGAGTTCCATGGCAGTCTTTAGATCGTTTTTGGTGAATGCCTCATTGCCTCTTTTGAAAAAGTCGTAGAAGCGCAGACTATCCTGATAGGCCTCCGGAGTGGGCGCAGTGGCACCACCTT
>DAIMYK010000405.1:0-1901 GCA_036734525.1 Sediminibacterium sp.
AAGAAAAAGTTGTCAGCTATTCTTTCAACAGGGGTTGTTCTGATCTGAAAATAAGCAACAATCGTGCGATCAGTTCAGCCAGTTGTTGATGGTCCTCCCGCAATGAGTATAACAACTCCCGGTATTCCTCTTCCGTTCGATGACGCATCAGTGCCAGATCGATCTGGCTCATCAATACGGCAAGGGGTGTGCGCAATTCATTGGAAGCAAACCGGATGAATTGCTTTTGTTGGGCATCGTATTGCTGCAATTGACGCATGAGATCATTGTAGCTATTGGCAAGAGATGCAATTTCATCTTTAGAATGCAGCAGCTCGCTTTTCAGTTCAGGAAAAGACTGGGGAGATGCAGCAGACTGAAGTATGTGGCGTTGTAAAACAGACAAAGGTTGAAGTGCACGTCCGGCAAAAAAATAGGAAGTAAGTAAGATAACAAACAAAATGACAACAACACTTATCGATAACAATCCCACCCACTTTCTAAAAAGCTGTTTTCCGCCAGCATCTTTTGCGGCAACCAGGATGTATCGGGTGATGCTACCTTCACTATAAAAGATACCTGCAGTTTCATAATCACCTTCCGAAAAATACACGGCCCCCTCCTGCCGGATCTGAATGAGCAGATTTTTATCCCATGATATTCTATGGTCATCTGCGCTGCTATACACTACCTCGCCTGTGCTATCTAATACAAGTGTTTTCTCATCCCGAAGTTCATGTAGGGTTTGAGCATCAATGATGCTTAGCAGAGTACTATCCACTTCTTTTACTTCATCCAGCAACTTGACTGTTTGAATGGCCTTGTCTCTGAGGATAGAGTGAAATTGATTGCGATGATTATTAACCAGCAGATAATAAACCAATACAGAGAATGCAATCAGCATCAGCATTACTGCGGATACGATCACAATGGCTGAACGTTGGCGAATGGTCATGCCTGTTCCTCCTTTAAATAATAGCCAAATCCACTCCGGGTATGAATGAGTTTACTGTCATAGGGTTTATCAATTTTCGTTCGTAAAAAATTGATATATACTTCAACTGAATTGGTGCCTGTATCAAAATCCATGTCCCATACTTTTTCTGCCAGTTCTGCTTTGGACAATACTCTTCCGTTGGCTTTTAAAAGTGTTTCCAGCAATAGAAATTCCTTTTGAGACAGCCGGATAAGTTTTCCTGCTCTTCTGACTTCTTTGCTGGATAAATTCATTTCCAGGTCACCGCTACGCAGACTATCAGTAATTGAGTCAGTTATCCTTCCCTGTCTTTTGGCTATAGCAATGATACGGGCAGTCAGTTCCTGCAAATGGAAAGGTTTAACCAAATAGTCATCAGCACCGGAGGCAAATGCTTCCATTTTATCTGACAATTCACCCAATGCAGTCAGCATCAGGATAGGAACATTGGGATCGGCTTTCCTGAACTGCGCACATAATTCAAATCCATTTTTTCCGGGAAGATTGACATCCAAAAGAATAAATTCAGGACGTAAGCTCGTAAAAAGCCGTTCAGCGAGTAGCCCATCATAGGCGATGGTCACATCATTGCCGGATTCTTCCAGTGCCGCTGCCACTGACTTCGCTAATTTTTCTTCATCTTCTACCAACAGAATTCGCATGTGATAAAAATAAAACTTTAGGAACTAGTAAATCCAAATAAGTTGAAAAATATCGAATTGCCTCTCAGAGAAGGAAAAGATATGGATCACTTTTTGAGAAGATATTTTTTTCTATCGGCCGGCGCCATTCTTTCGATGGCGTATCGCAACATGGTCCTGGGCATTTGTTCTGCATTGTCCATTATAAATTGTTCTATCAGTGTGGGTTTTCTCTTCCATGCTTCCCGTAGCATCCAGCCTGTGGCCTTGTGCATCAGATCATGGGGATGTTGTAGAAACATATA
>DAIMYK010000406.1:0-1893 GCA_036734525.1 Sediminibacterium sp.
ATCTTTTTCTGCCAGTGAGGATTCATATTGAGCAATTTGCTTTTTCAATAAGGCGATCACATCATCCTTGGCTGTATAGAACAAAGCCTGTTCCTCCCGCAACTCCACTGCAATGGTTTCCCTGCCTGTCGGCTGGGGAAGGATCTGCATTTGTCCTTTTCCCGTGAAAAGCCATACAATGCTTAACTCAGGGTAGTTGTACTTAATTTTCTCGATGATATCGGAACCCACCGACCCTCGCCCCCGCAATTGCTTGGCAAGATAGCCGTTGGAGAGACCACAGGCATGCTCGAACGCATAAGCTGTAATGCCATTGGCACGTAAGAAATACTCTAATCTTTCAATCAATCTCATAGGTATAAATACATTAGAAAAATGGTGATTTCCCGGAGCCGAATACATAGACCCTGGCCTAATATTGTATCGGTATTCCGGCAGCTAAATAAGTTGAAGCCCATGAGCTGTGCAACCGAATTTATACCTGTCCGGCAAAGTATTTAAACCTACAACACCCTTATCAATGGAAACCACAACAAGTAACAACCCAATCAACAATGAGCCGGCCAACAACAACCCAACAAGTAACAACACAATCAATAATGATCCGGCCAACAACGAACCGGCCATAACAAAAGAACTGATGGATCAATGGCTTCAACTCATCCACCGGGCAACCGCTAAAAAGCTGATCAGCTTCCGCCAGCGGATGCAACTGCTTTGGCTCTATACGGCTGTAGAAAAAAAATTAGGTCTCCCGCAATCTACCGGTCAAACGATGCATCCCCCTTCTTCCACTGATATCCCGTAATTTTGCAAAAATTAAAATCTATGGGAATAGCTGATTTTCTCGCTCAAAAAAAGACGGCACAGGCCAAAGCCAACCTGGAAGCAGGACAAACATTTTTGGCCAACAATGCCCAAAAAGAGGGGGTAGTGAGTTTACCGAGCGGACTTCAATATGAAGTGCTACAAATGGGTGATGGTCCAAAACCAAGTCTGCACCATAAAGTTACTTGTCATTACCATGGTACCCTGATTGATGGTACTGTATTCGACAGTTCGGTACAAAGACAGCAACCCGCAAGTTTCCCGCTGTCTGCAGTTATCAAAGGATGGACGGAAGCCCTGCAATTAATGCCCGTTGGCAGTAAATGGCGATTGTTCATTCCTCCCCAACTGGGCTATGGTGACAGACAGGTAGGCAGCCACATCGGTCCGAACAGCACCCTGGTATTTGAAGTCGAGTTGATCAGCTTCACGTAAGGTTTTCAGGTAGGGTTCATGGGGGGCAGGTAGGTTTATCAACCTGCTGGCAATAATTCACTCAGCTCCAGCCAGCGCATTTCTAATTGGTCCAATTCCGACTGCACCTGCGTCATTTGCTGACCCGCGGATTCGAGTTCACTGAAAGGAAGATCTCCCTTGCTCATCTTCAGCAAAAGAGCATCCTTTTCGGTGTTCAATCTTGCCAGATCTTTCTCTATCTGTTCCCACTCTCTCTTTTCCTTGTAACTCATTTTTCGTTTTACAGCAGGTGATTGTGCGGTAATACCATTGGGCTGCGCAACAGATGATGCTGATCCGGATTTCTCCTCATGTGGTTGGGGTGTTTCCTTTTTCACTTGCTCTGTCCGTTCCTGCTCCTGTTGCCAGAATCGGTACTGGGTATAGTTTCCGGGGAAATCGCGTATCACCCCCTCTCCTTCCAATACCAATAAGTGATCTACCAAACGGTCCATGAAATACCTGTCATGTGAAACGATCAAAACACAGCCCGCAAATTCATAGAGAAAATTTTCCAATACCGCCAGTGTTGGCAGATCCAGGTCAGTGGTAGGGTCATCGAGTATCAAAAAATTCGGATTGGCAAACAGAACTGTCAGTAACTGCAAC
>DAIMYK010000407.1:0-1883 GCA_036734525.1 Sediminibacterium sp.
CATCAAGGTGACGAGGAAGAACATAGACCTTGTTCTCATAATTGCTGTGGTTATTCCACAATTCGATCTGTGCCAGGGTCTGGTTCGTGAAGGAATTACTCATCACAAAGCTTGGATGCCCGGTTGCACAACCCAGATTCACCAATCTTCCTTCTGCCAATAAAATGATGTCTTTGCCGTCAATGTTGTACATATCCACCTGTGGCTTAATGGTATCTTTGGTATGACCATAATTTTGATTCAGCCAGGCTACATCGATCTCAATATCAAAGTGTCCGATATTACATACGATGGCTTTGTCTTTCATGTTGCGGAAATGCTTCTCCGTGATCAGATCGCGACAGCCGGAGGCAGTAACAATAATGTCTGCTTCTTTAACAGCTTCCAACATTGGTTTCACAGTATATCCATCCATAGCAGCCTGCAAGGCACAAATTGGATCGATTTCAGTTACTATAACACGGCAACCTGCTCCACGCAAAGAGGCTGCAGAACCCTTTCCAACGTCACCATATCCACCTACCACAGCAATTTTACCCGCCATCATGATATCTGTGGCGCGGCGAATAGCATCTACCAATGATTCCTGACATCCGTATTTGTTGTCAAACTTCGATTTGGTAACAGAATCGTTCACATTGATGGCCGGAATAGGTAAAGTTCCTTTCGCCATTCTCTCATACAAACGGTGAACACCAGTTGTTGTTTCTTCAGATAATCCACGAATACCCTTGATCAATTCGGGATACTTGTCAAACACCATATTAGTAAGGTCACCACCATCATCCAGGATCATGTTCAGGGGACGATCGGGACTTCCGAAGAACAGAGTTTGTTCAATGCACCAGTCTGCTTCTTCCTGAGTCTGACCCTTCCAGGCAAATACGCCAATTCCCGCGGCTGCGATAGCAGCTGCAGCCTGATCCTGGGTAGAGAAGATATTACAAGAACTCCATTTTACCTCCGCGCCCAGCGCTACCAATGTTTCAATCAAAACGGCAGTTTGAATGGTCATGTGAAGGCATCCTGCAATACGGGCACCTTTCAAAGGTTGTGTACCGGCATATTCTTCACGAACAGCCATCAGACCCGGCATTTCTGCTTCAGCGAGCTTTATTTCTTTGCGACCCCAGTCGGCCAGGCGCAGATCGGCAACCTTGTTGGCCAAAGTGAAGTCAATGTGTTGGAATGTAGTTGACATATATTTTTATTTTGTGCAAAGTTAGTTTCATGGTATTATTTAATAAAAAAAATATAAATAATAGAAAAAAATAGCAAAATAATGATATATTACAGTACAAAATACTAAAATGCTATGCCCCAATCGTCAATTATAGCCGAAAAGCCTATTTTACCAGTCATGCTCGATGACAAGGACCTGGCCATTCTGCGTATTTTACAGTTGAATGCCCGCGCAACGGTTAGGGAAATTGCTGCCCAGGTAAAATTGAGTACTACTCCGGTACATGAACGCATACGTCGGCTGGAAACACAGGGAGTTATTCGGCAATATGCTACCTTACTCAACCCCAATCTTGTCAGCAAAGGATTAATGGTCATCTGTTACGTTTCTCTTCGCCAGCACAACAAAAGCGCGGGGAGTAAATTTATCAAAAGCATCATGGAAATGCCGGAGATCATTGCCTGTTACAATATCTCAGGTGAATTCGATTTCATGTTGAAAGTAGTAGCAGAAAACATGGATGACTATTATCACTTCCACGTGAATAAACTCAGTCAGGCCGAAAACATCGGACAATTACAAAGTGTATTTGTAATGGGTGTGATCAAAGATACCCATGTATTGGTATAAATTTCATGGCATGCGTACAGGCTTCCGTCGCCTGGGCCACTCAAAAAATTTTTTCCTGATGACATGTGCG
>DAIMYK010000408.1:0-1872 GCA_036734525.1 Sediminibacterium sp.
TCTCTTTTAGTCCCGCACGTTTGGCAGCCAGTATTTTCTCTTTGATTCCTCCGACAGGAAGTACCTGACCACGCAGGGTGATTTCGCCTGTCATCGCGAGATAGGGTTTTACCTTTCTTCCCGTGAAAGATGATACCAAAGAGGTGAGCATGGTGATACCTGCACTGGGTCCGTCTTTGGGAGTTGCTCCTTCCGGTACATGCAGGTGGATATTTTTCCTGGTAAATAGTTCCGGATCGATACCCAATTTTTTGGCATGGGCTTGTACATAAGTATAGGCAGTGGTCGCACTCTCTTTCATTACATTGCCCAGGTTGCCGGTGAGTTTCAATTCACCCTTACCATCACTCAATAATGTCTCAATAAAAAGTATATCACCACCAACGTAGGTCCAGGCAAGTCCCACAGCCACACCGGGCATTAGGGCAGTTTTGTACATTTCATTGTTGTAACGTACCGGACCGAGAATTTTTTCTACATCGGCGAGGGTGACTGTGGACTTTAATTTTCCCTTGGTAGCAAGTTCTTTTGCCTGGTAACGCATAATGGATGCCAGTTGGCGATCCAATTCACGCACTCCACTTTCACGGGTATAATTTTCAATGATTTTTTCCAGCACCGGGGCACCAATCTGAAAGGATACGTCTTTTAACCCATGTGCTTCTTTCTGTTTGGGAACGAGGTGACGCAGGGCGATCTCAGTTTTTTCTTCAGTCGCATAACCACTCAGGTCAATGATCTCCAGCCTGTCGCGCAAAGCGGGTTGAATCTGCTGGATATTATTGGCTGTTGCGATGAAGAGTACTTTGCTCAGGTCGTATTCCAGTTCCAGATAATTATCGTAGAAGGAATGATTCTGCTCCGGATCCAATACTTCCAGCAATGCAGAGGAAGGATCGCCGCGGAAATCATTTCCAATTTTATCTATCTCATCCAGAATCATGACCGGATTGGAAGTATGACATTTACGGATGTTCTGGATGATTCTGCCGGGCATGGCACCGATATAAGTCTTGCGGTGACCGCGAATTTCACTTTCATCGTGAAGGCCGCCGAGACTCACCCGAACATATTTCCTTCCAATGGCATGAGCGATGGAGCGACCCAAAGACGTTTTACCGATACCGGGAGGTCCGAGGAAACAAAGTATCGGACTCTTCATATCTCCTTTCAGTTTCAGTACTGCCAGGTATTCCAGGATACGGGTTTTGATCTTGCTCATTCCATAATGGTCCTGGTCGAGCACTTCTGCTGCATGTTGCAGATCGTAGTTGTCCAGTGTATATTCTTCCCAGGGCAGGTCGAGCAACAAATCAAGGTGGTTGTAAACCACGGAGTAGTCCGGCGTGGAAGGGTGCATCCGCTCTAATTTCGCCATGCCGGTAGAGAAGGCAGCTTTGGCAGCTTCAGACCATTTCTTTTGCTCGGCCTTCTTTTTCATATCGGCCAGTTCGCGGTCATTGCTGTCACCACCGAGTTCATCCTTGATACTCTTCAGTTGTTGTTGCAGGAAGTAATCGCGCTGCTGTTTGTCTATTTCAGTGCGGGTCTTGCTCGTTACTTTGTCTTTTAATTCAGCAAACTGCAATTCCCTTTGTAATATCTTAATGAGTTGTACCGTACGTTCCTCAATCTTATCAATTTCCAGCAACTGTTGTTTCTCCTGCAATTCACTGTTCAGGTTGCTGCTAACGAAATTGATGAGGAAGTATGGGTTCTCGATATTTTTAAGAACGATGGAGGCCTCTGTTGGGATATTGGGGGAAAGTTGAATGATTTGTGTAGCGAGGTCTTTGATGGTACTCACCTGCGCACGGAATTCTTCGGATGCGGGCACTCCACCATCAGGTAAGAGTGTTACGGCACCTTTGA
>DAIMYK010000409.1:0-1842 GCA_036734525.1 Sediminibacterium sp.
GACCGGGATAATTGCTTTTTAGCCGACAAAGAGTAACAGTTAATTATTCCAGACTTATATTTTGTAAAACAAGTGCCTGTATGAAACAATTTTTCCTTCTATTATTTGCTTGTAACTTTATTTTTTTACAATCTGGTGCACAGTCCAACATAGTCAACAAAGCCAACTATGCAATGGCTGCTCGTTTTTCCCCCAAGAAACTGGAAAAGCTAATTTTCAGTACCTCTGTTGATGCTCATTGGTTGAAAAAAAGCAATCGATTCTGGTACATGTACGAGACCACTGCCGGTAAAAAGTGGTACATCGTAGATCCCGTAAAAGCAGAGAAAAAGCCATTATTCGATAACGATGATCTTGCCTCTAAAATCACAGCCATTGTAAAAGACCCATTCGATGCGCAACACCTGGGTCTCGACAGTATGCGATTCATCCATGATGAGAACACAATAAGATTTGAAGTAAAGAGTACCCGGGATGTAGAGAAAAAAGACAGCAGCAATCGTTCCAGAGGAAATGGACCTGCAGCAACGCCTGAAAAAAAGGTCTTTTATTTTGAATACAATCTGTTGACGACAGAACTGACAGAATTGACCGACTTCAAGAAAACTAAAAGAAAACCCATCTGGGCTTCTATTTCACCCGATAGCAACTGGGTGATTTTCGGCAAGAAATTCAATCTCTATTACATGGATAGGGCTAATTATCAAAAGGCCTTGTTGAATGAAGATGATAGCACAATCGTCGAGTATGCTCTAACAACAGATGGTGTAGAATATTATTCTTACCATGGTGAAAGCGCACTTGGCGGGGGAGGGGAGAACAATGTTGACAAAGAAAAAAACAGGAACAAGCGCAAACCCACCCAGATATACTGGTCACCCGATTCAAAATATTTTGTGATGAGCCGCTCAGACAACCGAAAGGTAAAAGATCTCTGGGTAATCAACAGTATTGCCGACCCTCGTCCCACTTTGGAGACCTATAAATACCTGATGCCGGGTGAGAAAGATCATCCTGTAGATGAACTTACTTTGTTTAACCTGACTGATAAAACTCACCAGGTTCTGAATACAGGTGCCTATAAAGACCAGACAATTTCAATCTGGAGCGCCCCCTCTGTCCCATCCTCCCGAGACGAAGATTATCGGGTAAATTACTGGCTGGGAACTTCCCGCGGATTTTATTTTACCCGCACCAGTCGTGATCTCAAAAGAATTGATGTATGCATGGCCAACCCGGTAACAGGCATCGTCAAGCCCCTGATCAAGGAATCGCTCAATACCTATGTAGAAGTGCGCAGACTTGGTTTGGTGAATGAAGGTAAAGAATTAATTGAATGGAGTGAACGCGACGGATGGGCACATTTCTATCTGTACGATGAAAACGGACAGTTGAAAAATCGTATCACACAAGGTCCTTTCCATTGTGAAGACATAGTAGGTATTGACGAAAAGAAACGCATACTTTATTTTACCGCCAATGGCCGTGAAGCCAATGAAGATCCATATTATGTTCATCTCTATCGTGTGAATCTTGATGGAACAGGCCTTCGTCTTTTGAATCCCGGGGAATTCGAGCACAGCAATTCAATGAATGATAACCAACAATTTTTTGTTGACAATTATTCCAGGGTAAATGCCATTCCTCAATCAGCCCTTTACAATACGGAAGGAAAAAAGATAATGGACCTGGAAACTGCCGATTTCAGTTCATTGATGAAAACTCCCTACCGCTTTCCACAGCCATTTAAGGTCAAGGCAGACGATGGTATCACCGATTTATTTGGAGTTATGTCCCTCCCTTTTGATTTCGATTCTACAAAAAAATATCCACTGATTGAAT
>DAIMYK010000410.1:0-1833 GCA_036734525.1 Sediminibacterium sp.
ACGCAGGAAATTCTGCATGATTAAGTCATGCCGCTGACAGAAAAAAACCAAACGAACCTGACCGGACTTGCCCTGAGTTTTATACTTAGCTTTCCGGAAGTTTCAGTAGTTATTCCCGGTATTCGAACGCCTGAACAAGTTGCCGGCAACACCGCCCATCTGGTTAAGTTAGAAGAGGCCGATACAAAATACCTGGCATCACTTTACGAAGAGTCATGGCAACCGGTAATGCAACTGATGGAAAAAATCGGCTGATTTTTTACTGATAAGTTTATGGATGCGGGTGTGGAAGTTGCGCTAGTACATGCTGTATGCGTTGCAGGGTGGCTTCCTTTCCAATGATGGCAGCAATGTCAAAAACGCCGGGGCCGAATTTTCCTCCTACCAGCATGATGCGGAGGGGCAACATCAATTCACCCGGCTTTAAATGATTCGCAGCTGCCAGTTCCTGGAAAGAAGTAGTCAGGGTGGCAACTGACCAGTCGTTGTTCAATTCCCAGTTCCGGATCAATTCGATGAAGAACATATTTTTTTGTTCGTTCCATTTGGGTTGAATGGAAGCAAGATCAATTTCCGATGGATTCTCAAAGAAGAATACTGTTTGTGTAACAAAATCGGGAAGCAAGGTGCAACGATCTTTTACCAGCTCAATGATGGTCTCAAGAGATTGGTCCTTAGAGGGACTGATTCCTTTTTCTTGTAAGAGATGTAAAACATGTGGATGAAGGACAGCAGCCGGGCTTCGTTTGATCCATTCATGGTTGAACCATTTGGCTTTTTCATAATCAAAACGAGCTCCTCCCTTGTGCACACGGCTCATTGAAAATGCCTGTATCAATTCTTCCATCGAAAAAATCTCCTGGTCATTGCCGGCGTTCCATCCCAATAGTGCCAGCATGTTCACGAAGGCTTCCGGCAGAAATCCCGTCTCTTTGTACCCGCGTGTAGTCTCGCCGGTACCGGGGTCTGTCCAGTTCATCGCAAATACCGGAAATCCCAATCGTTCTCCATCACGTTTGCTCAATTTTCCGTGGCCATCAGGTTTCAATATCAGCGGCAGATGTGCCCAAACCGGCATTTCATTTTCCCAGCCGAGGTATTTCCACAACAATACATGCACGGGTGCTGAGGGCAGCCATTCTTCGCCGCGGAAGGCATGGCTGATCTGCATGAGGTGATAATCCACAACCACTGCCAGATGGTAGGTAGGCATACCATCAGCTTTGATCAATACCTTATCATCAACTGTTGAAGTTTCAAAACTGATCTCACCACGAATCATATCTGCGAGCTGCACCGTCTCATTTTCAGGCATCAGTATACGGATCACATGCGGCGTACCTGCAGCCAGCAATTGTTGAACTTCCTCTGTAGACAGTGTCAGCGAATTTTTCATCGAAAGCCTCGTGGCACGGTCATATTGGGGTGAAGGGTTGGTGTCGGACTTGAATTGTTCGCGCATCTTCTCCAGCTCTTCCGGTGTATCGAAAGCATAATAAGCATGACCCTGCTGTATGAGTTGCTCGGCATAAGGTCGGTACATTGCTTTGCGTTCGCTCTGGCGATACGGACCGAAGGGCCCACCATGTCTCGGACTTTCATCCGGAACAAGTCCGCACCACTCCAGGGTATCGAGGATGTATGCTTCAGCTCCCGGCACAAACCTGCCCTGGTCGGTATCTTCAATGCGCAGAATAAAATCACCACCCTGTTGACGGGCGAATAAATAATTGAACAATACTGTTCTCACACCCCCCAAATGAAGACCTCCGGTAGGAGAGGGGGCGAAACGTACGCGCACCTTTTTACTCATGTTGCAAAGATACGATCTTC
>DAIMYK010000411.1:0-1822 GCA_036734525.1 Sediminibacterium sp.
GTGAAGTGCCTTCTCCGAATCATCTTGCTACTTAGTCGTATAATCTCCGGCTGCAACGCAGCGCTGGTGGTCAATGTAGTGTCTTAATTAGCTTTTATCTAATTTCCTATGTTTCGAATAACAACCACTCTCTTAATGCTGGTATCTCTTGTCTCCAAAGGTATCGGACAGGACAAAAAAATTTCGATTGAAGTCAATTATGGTCTTCAAGGCAATTTTTCTGTGAGAGGATACCAAGAGAGAAATACTCCCGGTATAAGTTACGATTTTTTGAAAAAGAACTTTTTGGGAAGTATGGGAGGAATTGAAGTGAAGTATCCCATTGGGAATCGGTCAAGTGTGGGTCTTGGTTATGCTCGTTCTATCAATTCACGTATCATCAACTTTACTCCGGTTAATATTCCCATTTATGTTGAAGATTTTACCATAAGGCATACCAATAATTTTTATCAGCTTCTTTTTGAGCAGAGACTGGGAAGCAGCAGTAAGCATCAATTTAATTTGAGTACAGGACTGTTTTATCTGCGTATGTCACAGCAAGCGGTATTCGCTTCTACTTTTGGTCTTGGCCTCGAAGAGCGAAATTTTAAAAATAGCAGGCTGGAAGAAGGAGGAACGTTTCTTGGAATACAGTACCAGGCCAAAATTGATAACCATTTTTATTTAGGTATCAGATCCCGCCTGTATTATGTTATCACAGCGAATTATTTCGAGGCAGTTTCTTTAACTCCCACACTTACCTATGTTTTTTGAATTAGGGATAATTCTTAATGAAACAAACTCATAATAGCTAATAATATCAATTCAAATTCGGCCCGCAAGTAACTACTTGTCTATTGTGCTTACCAGATAACCAATCATATTTACAACAACTGGTTTCTCAGCGCATAGCTAATCAATTCCCTCTGATTTCTTACATTTAATTTTTTGAATAAACCGTATATCTTTTTTTCAATATTGGATTTCGAAACACCCAGATGATTTGCAATTTCTTTTAGAATCATACCCCCGGCAAGTAACCTCAAAATTTCTCGCTCTCTTCGGGTAATCAGGCTTCCTTTAGCTCCAAATCCCTTCATTTTATCTACCAGTTCCTGAATGCCCGGACCACTGGCATTGAAATACATGTCATGTGGATTGGGCATCACCGGACTCAATTTATACCTGCCAATTATTTGTTCAGCCCTGCCTCCACGGGTGCGATAGATACCCACACTCTCAAGCAACGCAACCTCCTTGCCATCTTTGCTGAATTTCTTTGACACAATCGTGCAGGAGTATTCCATCACCCGCTCCGTTTTATGATGTATGAACGCCAATGACTGATTGTTCATTTCGCGGATAAAGCCTATATAATCAGGTGTAGTAATCAACATCAACTTTTGCATGCTGATATCCTTGTTATCATACCCCAACAAGGTATCCCAGCCGGTGGCATACTTGATCGTAAGGTCCTGAAATGAATACACATACACCGCCTCATCTGAAAAACATTGGATGTCTGAATAATCTTTCACCTCATCCAGCTCCTCCGGAGAATAGGGGATATTAGACAAAAAATGATCACTATACTGCATAAGATGTTTTTACACCTAAGAAAAAATTCTTTCAGCAGGGGGGAATACCAGAAGAAATTGACATTTAAAATTATATCAATATTTCACTCATTCAGCAACAGTAAAAGTATATGTGTATAATATGTGGGAATCTACATGATCCGCAGCTGCAACTGTGATTGTGGGGGTATAGTGGTGTTATAAATAACCGTCCCCAATATTGCGCTTCACCTCAGCCACATATTCCTTGATCGATTGCTCCTTCT
>DAIMYK010000412.1:0-1819 GCA_036734525.1 Sediminibacterium sp.
CACATGCTGATCGATGGCTGTGATAGGAATGAGAGAAAATCATTCAGGAAATTGTGTCGGCAAGTGAGGGGTTTTGTGGGTGTCACCGCCGATCAGTACAGAGCCCATGATAGTAGCACCTGCGGTAGTACCCATGATTACTCCGCCTCTGTCGAGCAAGGCCAAGAGGGCACGATACACTGCTGTTCCACCATATGCTTCAGCGAGTTTTTCCTGATCGCCACCACCAAGAAAAACTCCTTTTGCCTGATCAATCAATGCCACAAGTGCCGGGTCATTGGCTTTC
Organism: Sediminibacterium sp.; assembly: GCA_036734525.1. Taxonomy (GTDB): domain Bacteria; phylum Bacteroidota; class Bacteroidia; order Chitinophagales; family Chitinophagaceae; genus Sediminibacterium. The sequence goes on from DAIMYK010000412.1 coordinate 287, forward strand.
GCACGATCGCGGGTATGTACAGTAGATAAACGTGTGAATCCCTGTCGGGTAAATTTCTCAAGGTGCTTTCCTTGTTGAATCCATGGCTCGTCGCCTGTTGCAGTCGTAATATAAACGACGGGTTGATCTTTCCCTCCGATCAGTTGTTCGAACTTTCTATAGATGGTATCTGTAATGGTGCCACCACCGATGATGATGAGATGTCCGGTGCGGGTGTAGTTGGGCACCTGGGCGAGGGAAGAACCTGAAATGACAAGAACGCATACAAGTACTAAAAGACGCATGGGACAAGAAGATTGTTTGCACTAAGTTACGTCAATTGCGGGTGTCGGGGAAGGGGCACACTTTTTTTACCGGAGGAATGAAGCTGTTTTAATAAATGATTCGCAGCCTGCAGGTGTTGCTCTTGTTTTTGCAGCTCCATTTTGTCCCAGGTTTTGATGAGCATGGCCCAGCGAGGATTTCCCCCAAATACATTTCGATTCTTGGAGAGAAAGCGCCAGAACAGTCCGTCCCAGATGGCCTGCCAATCTCCTTTTGGGAAGTTACCCATTTTCATGAGGTAGTTAGAACCGCCGATATAGGGTTTGCTGGTCATCATACCACCATCGCTGTATTGCGACATACCATATATATTGGGTACCATTACCCAGTCATAGGCATCGATGTACATTTCCATGAACCAGCGGTACACTTCATCGGGAGCGATTTCGCAGAGCAGCATGAAGTTGCCAAGCACCATTAGTCTTTCGATGTGGTGGTTGTATCCCGAGCGCAAGAGTTTTTGTATGGTCAGGTCGATCGGGGGGATGCCTGTGGTGGCGGTATAGAAGGCGTCGGGCATGGCATGGGTAAAGCCCCAAAAGTTTTTGCTTCGTTGGCGGCTGCCTGCTTCCTGATAAATGAGTTGAATGAATTCGCGCCAGCCCAGTATCTGTCGAACGATGCCCTCAATACTGTTCAGCGGTATGGCATGGGTATTCGAATAATCAATCAGCCGGTGAATGACCTGCATCGGTTGGAGGAGGCCGATGTTGAGTAAAGGACTCAACACACTATGGAATAAAGTGGTTTCCTGCGCCAGCATCGCATCTTCATACTGACCGAAGTCCGTTAGTTTAGTACGCATGAATTCTTCCAGTGCCTGTGCGGCATCGGCATGGGTGCAGGGATAGTATTGGTCGGATTTTCCAAATTGGAAGGGAGCTTCGGAGGAGCCATAGTGATGAGCAAAGTATTGGCGGGTATAGGAAGTGGCTTCTTCGATGAAGGGATTACTGCCGCTAAAATGGAGAGATGGGATGGGCGTTTTGGCCGGAATTTTTTTTCTGTTCTCCACGTCGTAAGTCCATTGACCGCCCAGTGGTTCTCCGGAAGGTGTAAGCAGTAGTTGGTGTTCTTTGCGTTGCTGGATGTAGAAGCCGGTTTGGTAGAAAGGTCTTCGTTTGCCCAGGGTGTTGGTGTGATTGGGCAGGTTGGCGATGAAGTTCTGACTTGGCAAGTATTGATATTGGATGCCGTGTTCATGACAGG
>DAIMYK010000413.1:0-1789 GCA_036734525.1 Sediminibacterium sp.
GCGTATAGCAGCAATAAAAATAGTTCCTGCATCAGTACAGGCAGATTCTGCTGCTTTATTGAGACTTGTGATGAGTTGATCTGCTTGTCTTCCTAACCCAAACTGTCGCGCTGTTCTTTCCAGCCCCTGTGCTTCGGTTGGAAGTAAAATTTTTACAGTAGCGTCTTGTAAAAAACCATTTTCTTTTGATAGCCTGGATGCTGCAGCCTGCGTACCCTTTTCTAAAGCCTCCTTCAAGCCGGCAACCATCTCCCCGGAGTTATTGCTTCCCTTACCCCGTAATAAATCAAGTGGATTCTGTGCCATTGATATACATGGCAAAAGAAAGATACCCAAAAAATAAATCAAGCTTCGTTGCATAGCAGATAGGAATTAAATGATTAGCTACATTTTTGATCGACTACCACATTATTCTACAAAATGTATGCCGCGATACAAGAAAGAAGTGAGCAAATAACGAAAAGTGACCCTTCCCAAAACAATAGATCAATTTTGTTTGCGAAAATTGACTGTTGAATAACTTACAGAAAAAGTAATCCATGTGAGCAGGTATTTGAGCGTTGACTAACGATAAAATTTGAAATATCCACGATTGGCATTGTAGAGAGTCCACCCGACTATTGATCATTTATGATTATTTTTAACTTCATGGTAGCTTCCAATTTGAACCAATGAAAAAAATAATCTTCTTCTTACTCTTATCAAGCTCGACTGCTGCCCAATGTGATACTTCTCTCCGGCCTGTTGTTTTTATCCATGGATTCCTGGCCTCCGGAGATACTTGGTCTAATGCCTTTCATTTTTTTAGTCAGGCGGGTTTTTGTGATGACCGACTTTATGCACTTGACTGGAACAGTATTGCCGGGAGTGGAAAAAAGACAGAACAGCAACTGGCGCAATTCATCGACCGGGTCTTATCAAATACCGGTGCCCGACAGATCGATCTGGTAGGGCATTCAGCCGGAGGAGGTCTTGCCAGAAACTTTCTGAAAGACAGCCAGCAGGCAGCCAAAGTGTCACATTATGTTCATGTAGGGAGCAGAAGTTGGACGGGAAGCTATTCCTGGTTTCCCAATAACAGATGCCTTACTATTTATTCCTCCGGAGATAAAGTGGCAGGAAATTCAGCGGGGCCTACTGAAGGGGCAAGTAATTTGGCACTTACAGATGAAGACCATTATCAGGTAGCAACCGGAGAAGCATCATTAAAAACAATGCTGCAATTTTTTTATCCGGAGAAGCGGGAATTAATCAGCACCCCCATTGAAAAGAAAGTATCTATTGCAGGTAAAGCAGTTCTCCTGGGTGATACCCGTGCAATGTCGGGGGCAAAATTCATTGTCACTCCTCTTAGAAAAAGTAATGGGCATAGGAAGACGGCAGGTGCAATAACAGGACTTAGAGTGACTGATGCTGGCGAGTGGGGGCCGGCAACAGTCAAACCGGGTCATCCTTATGAAATAGAGCTTGTCCCTGCTGATAGCAGCAAAAGAAAGATATCTTATTTCTTTCCTTCGTTCACACATTCTGATCCACTTGTTTATCTGCGCGGCATACCGGAAGGAACCCGGATGATGGCGATGCTGGGTACCCTTCCTGAAAAAGACGACCAGTCCTTATTGGTATTGTACTCTGCCACCGGCGCTATGATTGGAGGTAGAGATTCCGTAACCATCAATGGAACTCCGGTATGTTCTCCGGCCCTTACTCCTGCCGCCAAAACAGTGATCAGCAGTTTTATTTTTGATGATGGTGCCCATATCATTTCGTGGATGACACTTATTCAGTT
>DAIMYK010000414.1:0-1775 GCA_036734525.1 Sediminibacterium sp.
GTTATCCGCTTTCCTATATTCCTCATACCTGTTCACCAGCCAGGGGGGGACATCCTTCTGTTATTTTCTTTTTAACCTGTGATGCGTATGGCATCCTTCCACCTATCAGCAGATTGACTACAGAACAGGCGATGTATCAGTTCATCAGTGGCTATACCGCAAAAGTGGCCGGAACGGAAACAGGTATCAAAGAACCGGTTGCAACATTTAGTGCTTGCTTTGGTGCCCCCTTCATCCCGTTGCATCCCGGTGAATATGCCTCCTTGTTGGGTAAAAAATTAGAGCAACATGGGGTTTCGGTTTGGTTAATCAATACCGGTTGGACCGGAGGTGCTTATGGCACCGGTCATCGCATGAAAATTGGGTATACCCGTGCCATGATATCTGCAGTTATGCAGGGTAAGTTGCAGCAAGCCCCCACCATGCAACATCCTGTCTTTGGTATGCACATTCCACTTCACTGCGAGCATGTGCCCGATGAAGTTATGTTACCATGGACTACCTGGAAGAGCAGAGAAGAATATGATGTGCATGCCAATCAATTGGCAGAACGGTTCATCAAGAACTTCACTCAATATGAAGCAGGGGTAGATGAGAAAATAAGAAATGCAGCTCCCGTAGTAACCAATCGTTAGAACAGTCCAAACAAAGTACTGTCAACTTTGCGAATGATCTCACCCAGGTGCTCTTCGTTCTCTGCGAACTTGTTTTTATCACAATCGATGACCAGCAATGGGCCTTCCCTATAGCTGTCAATCCACTTATTATAAAATTCATTCAATTTCTTGAGATAATCGAGTCGAATATTTTCTTCGTATTCTCTTCCCCGCTTTTGAATTTGTGAAACCAGGGTCGGAACCGATGCCTTCAGGTAAATCAACAGATCGGGAGGCTGGACCATGCTTTTGAGTGTCTGAAAAAATTGATAATAGTTATCAAAATCTCTCTTGCTCATCAATCCCATTTCATGCAGATTGGGGGCAAAAATATTTGCATCCTCAAAAATTGTTCTGTCCTGAATAATGGGTTCAGTACCATGCTGTATTTCCAGCAACTGATTCAACCGGCTATTTAAAAAATAAATCTGCAAATTAAAACTCCAGCGTGGCATATCATCATAAAAATCCATCAGGTAGGGATTCTGGTCAACATCTTCAAATTGGGGTATCCAGCGATAATGTTTACTCAGCAATTCTGTGAGCGTTGTTTTTCCTGCTCCAATATTGCCGGCCACTGCCACATGTTTTATTTTCTTTGCTTTTGCCATGGTTCCAAGGTACAATTATTTTCAAAAAGTAGGGAAGAGTTGCGGAAAGTACGCTTCTTTCTCTGAATAAGCATTAGTTACCCGTTCCGATTGCCTTTCTCACCATCGTTAAAGTACTTGCAGCGCTGGCTCTTGCTTTCTCTGCACCTTTTCTGATGATAGTAGACAACAACTCCGGATTGGATTGTAAATCAGCAGCTTTCTCCCTGATAGGTGCAATGAACCCGATCATGTCTTCTGCCAGTTGCTTTTTCATATCGCCATAACGTATCCTGCAATCACCCTGTTTACTCCTGTTATAATCTTCTTCAAATTTATTGACGGTATCCGGGGTACGCACCAGTTTCATCAACGTAAATAGGTTTTCTATGTAAGGGGGTTTGATGGAGTTCTCTTCGTCCGGCCCCTGATCAGTTTTTGCTTTGCTGATTTTTTTCCGAATTGTTTCGTCATCATCTGCTAAATAAAGGGTGGACAACTGGTTCTCGCTCTTACTCATTTTTCCTTC
>DAIMYK010000415.1:0-1761 GCA_036734525.1 Sediminibacterium sp.
TCCGATTTGCCGGTGATCTTGAATTCTCCGTTGACCGGATTTTCATCGAGATAGCCATTTTTTTTCAGGTCGTCGATGAAATCACCCATGCCATATTGCTCATTGGTGAGACGGTATTGTCTGTCCAGTTCATTCAACCAACTCAATGCCTCTCCCGCATCTCCATTCGTATAGGGCAGCAATAGCATGAAAATATTCAGCAACTGTTCAAAAGTTGACTTGCCGTCACCGGAAGGGGTATATTGAAAAAATCGTACCGTGGACATGTAAGGGGAGATTACTGCAAAGATACAACAATCCTACCCCCCTGTTAGTTGAAAAAAAGGAGTCCGACTTTCGTGGACTCCTTTTGGCGTTCGTTAACGACATGAATTATTTGGCCGGACTATCCACCGGGCGCATGGCCTTTCCGGGTATGATGATCCGGTTGGTGGTATCAGGAACATCCATTTGTTTCAGTCGGCTAAGTAGTTCTTCTGCCATATAAATTTCCTGCTCCATGAATTCACGCTTGCTTCCTTTGAGTGATTCATAGTATTGCATTTGCTGCTGCAGGTCTTTCTTCACGGCAGTACTTACTTTTTTGGCAAGGGCTGAATCACCTGCCTGAATACAGGCTTGCATGAACAGTAGAGAATTTCTGTTGTGAATATTAAATCGATTGGTTAACCCGTATGGGAAGTTTGACTCATTCAACATTTTATCTGCTTTCTGAACAGCTTTTTTGGCTTCCTCGAATCTGCCTTCTGCTGCCAGACTCAATGCAAGCTCTGCATAGGCAGTTCTCAATGCACCCAGGTGGCGTCTGTTTTCTTCATCGAAATAAACACCTGCTTTGTCTGCATTTCCAAATACAAACTTATTCATCATCTTATCCTGTGCCCAGTTGGTATTGAATTCACTTCCTTTCACCGGAACCAGTCGATAGGTAAGTCCATCTCTGCGGATGTAGGGATCGAGTCCGAGATCTGTTCCCGGATTGGTAAAGTAGATGGGGCGCTTCCAGTGATTGGCTGCAATGATATTGAGCAGGGCCAGGTCATTTTTAGCGAGACCATTCTTGGGAATTTCAAAACGTACTTCACTTAAAACGCTGTCACGGTCGTTCACGGTACCATTCTTTTTCACCAGATCAACATCTACCGGAATGGCCATTTTGCGAACGGGGAAGGTATTGAAGAACCCTTCATCGCGGCCTTCTACAGTTTTGTCTTTGTCATCGCTGCCAACATAATTGCGCATCATGTCTTCGAGGTCATAATAGCGGTCTTCCGGAATAGAAGGAACCGGGTTATAGAATACATAATCGCGCTTAGAGCCTTCAATTTGTTGTTTGCTCCAGATTACATCGATTGAATCGCTTTGATTGACTTTGTAGCGAAGCTGGTTGATGTACCAGTCGATACCGAGTAAGCTGAAGTTAACGACACGTACATCCGGACGAACGCCTTCTACTTCCTGGGCGTACCAGAGTGGGTAGGTATCGTTGTCACCATAACTGAAGAGGATAGCATTGGGGGCGCAGCTTTCGAGGTAGTCGCGTGCCAGGTCGCCGGGTAATTTCTTCTGACTGCGGTCATGGTCGTCCCATTCCTGTTGTGCCATCAATGCGGGAACGGCAACGAGACAGAGCAGGGTAGCCAGTGTAGCTGCGACGGCTTTCGACATTTTCCGGGAGAGCCAGTCATTCACCTGCATCACACCCAAACCGATCCACACGGCGAAAGCATAGAAGCTACCCACATAAGCGTAGTCACGTTC
>DAIMYK010000416.1:0-1758 GCA_036734525.1 Sediminibacterium sp.
GATATTTTAATCCCAGGAGCCCCAAACCGGCAATGGCAACATTTACACCATTCCAATAGGCATTCATCTGATGGAAATAGCGGGTACTACCGGTCGAATTGCTGGCGGATATACTACCCTGAATCACGTTTGCTGCTCCCCAGGCCCCAAGAATATAAAGATGTTGTCGATTGAGCTCCAGCCGCCTTTTATTCAGAGAGTCCCAGTTGAGGTTCTGGCCATTCATTTTTCCGCACATCAACAGGCCGGTCAGGATGAAAATGATTGTTTTATGCATCATCTGATAATTAACATTTTAGCAGGGGTTAACAGAATGAACCTAAATGCCCCGGTATGGTGCCAAATTCTTTACCTTTGACGGCTCCGGAAAAGGTGTCAAATTGTCGCAAAGACAGATTCAGCATCTTTTTTGGCTGTATTTGAAACGATCAACGAGGTTTATTTATGCTCAAATTTATTTCAAAATTATTCGGTGGCAGTAAAAGTGAGAAAGATGTTCAGAAAATCATGCCTGTGGTACAACAAACCCTCGCCAGATTTTCCGGACTTTCCAGTCTGAGTCACGACGAGTTGCGCCACAAAACAATTGAATTCAGAGAAAGAATTCAGGCACATCTTTCTTCTATTGACCAGATGATACAAGAGCAGAAACTTGCTGCAGAACAACTGCCTGTTGAAGAAATTCACGGGCGGGATGAGATCTATAAGAACATAGACAAACTCAAAAAGGATCGGGATAAAAAAATAGAAGAGATACTGGCCATCATTCAGCCCGAGGCTTTCGCTGTTGTGAAAGAGGCGGCAAGTCGGTTTACCCACAATGAAACATTGAAAAGTACGGCTACCGACCTCGACAGAGAGCTGAGTGTAAAAAAGTCTTATATCACCATTCAGGGCAATGAGTCTGTATATTCGAATAGTTGGACGGCGGGTGGTGGTAAAATCACCTGGAATATGGTGCATTATGACGTGCAGTTAATTGGTGGATCGGTATTGCATCAGGGAAAAATTGCTGAGATGGCAACCGGGGAAGGTAAAACACTGGTATCAACTCTGCCTGCCTATCTCAATGCGCTGGCAGGGGAAGGTGTTCACATTGTAACTGTAAACGACTACCTCTCCAAGCGAGACAGTGAATGGAATGGACCTCTCTTTGAATGGCTCGGATTGCGTGTTGATTGCATTGATAAGCATGAACCCAATAGTGAGGCGCGCCGAAATGCATATCTGGCAGACATAACTTACGGTACCAACAATGAATTTGGCTTCGATTATCTGAGAGATAATATGGTGCACACTCCGGGTGAGATGGTACAAAGAAATCACCATTTCGCCATGGTGGATGAAGTGGACAGTGTTTTGATCGATGATGCGCGAACGCCCCTGATCATATCAGGTCCTGTTGGACATGTGACAGGTGAGCAACAATTTTTTGAGCTCAAACCAAGAATTGAAAAGTTGGTAGAAGCACAGAAGCGAGCTGCCAATCAATTCCTGAACGAAGCACGGAAAAAAATTGCTGAGGGCAACGACGATCCTAAGGATGGAGGGCTCGCTTTATTCAGAGCTCACAGGGGTCTACCCAAGAACAACGCACTGATTAAATTCTTGAGTGAACCGGGTATCCGTGTCATTTTGCAAAAGACGGAAAACTACTATCTGGCCGATCAGTCTAAAGAAATGCCCAAGGCGGATGCTGAACTGTATTTTTATATCGAGGAAAAAAACAATTCGGTAGAATTAACTGATAAGGGCATT
>DAIMYK010000417.1:0-1751 GCA_036734525.1 Sediminibacterium sp.
TTTCCAAACCGAGGATAGCAGTACTCGGACTCAACCCACATGCGGGTGATCAGGTTATCATCTGCAAGGAAGAAGAATCTGTGATACAACACCTCATCAAAGATATGTATCATCAGATGATGGTTTTTGGACCCTATTCTGCAGATGCATTTTTTGCAAGAGGTTATCATGACAGATTCGATGGCGTATTGGCCATGCACCATGAGCAGGGTTTGATTCCTTTTAAAAGTCTTTCAGTAGGCGAAGGAGTGAACTATTCAGCCGGACTTCCCGCCATCAGAACCAGTCCGGACCACGGAACTGCTTTTGACATTGCCGGTAAGGGCAAGGCAGATCATAGTTCTATGTTGGCAGCAGTATTCGAGGCCATTGAAATTTACCAGCACAGAACCGGACATGCAGAGATGAACAGCAATCCCCTGAAAAAAATGAGTGCGCGGATGTTTGCCAACTCGGTTGATGAGCGGATTGATGACAACGAAAGATAGTAATGGGTGTAGCTAATGTGAAGAGTATTCAAAAAATGGAATACTATTTGAAAATTGATTCTGCGATTCCTTTGTTGATGGTATAATTGGCGTAGGTAATTTCTATTCTTCCTTTTTTGTTCTTCAATTTTTCTGCCTCAGTTTTTGGTTTGTCTCCATCAGAAAATTCGAGGGTAACTCCTTTAGGCAGTTTATAATCTTTTGTCTGAAAACTGATCACTACTTTATCGGGCAGCGCTTATTGGCGAAAATTCCCGTACTGCATTTCCATTTCATAGGTGCCATTTTCTTTCGTTGTGGAAATCGCTTTCCTAATCAACAAGCCCGGCTCATCAATATACAAGGTGGTTAAAACGACATCGCTATTTTCTTCTACAGGAAGCAGCTTTACGATGCGCAGTGTTTGTCCGTCCAGCAATTGCGTCCCCGCATCAAGTGCCAGAAATCGTTCGGTAGTTAACAGTGATCGCATATTGATGCTAATGCCACCCTTGGGCAGGATCGAAATTCCGCCATCTTTCTGCAGTTTGAAGCGGTCGGGCTTGCGGAAATACACTTTTACCTTTCCGACAGGTGCTTTGATGAAAGCCACATCTGTCTTCATTTTTCCCTCTGCGATATAATCATTCACCTGATCAAGCTTGGCTTTTACTTTAGTAACCAGGGCTGATATATCCTGTGCCTGTAAAGTGGCAGCAGTAACAACCAGAAAAAAAGTCATGAATAATCGCATCAGCTTACAATATCTTTTCTTTTAAAAATAACAGCCGCAGCCCCTACAAAAACGAATATGTGTATCAATAAAATTAAGGCGGATGTCTTGATTTTTTCCGGATAGGCCAGGGATCCGGGAATGGCTTCATTCAGTTCATTCACGCGCAGATCGAAAAATTCTTTCCAGGTGATCATGTGGGTTGTGAATAAATAGGGCTTGACCAGATTGAATAAGGGAATATTCATGGTGCTGAGAAGGGTACTCACAATGATCACACTCATGGTAGCAACAATAGGGCCGATTGAATTCTCTGCAAACAATGACAAGAGAAATCCAAGGGCAGCTACTGTAGTCATTGCGAGAGCAGCGAAACAAAATGCGCCGGCATAGCGCCAGAAAACATCACCGGACTTGATCAAGACAGCATAACTACTTTTCATAATGAACATATCATCTGTTCCAAAGATGAGCATGCTCAGAAATAGTGCCTGCAGTGCTACCCAAACGAGCAGCATGATTGTATATACTACAGAAGCCAGGTATTTGGC
>DAIMYK010000418.1:0-1749 GCA_036734525.1 Sediminibacterium sp.
GCATAAATGTAGGGCGATCGCACCGAAGCTGTTTGTGTGAAGCCGGGCTTCTGAAGTGCATAGTCCCAGGCAGAAAATGCTTTTGCAGTCAATTGCTTCGCGAACAGAGAATCTGTTGATTGAAAAACAGCGGCACCCAGTGCAAAGGCGGCAGTGAATTTCCCGGCTATAGAGGAAGTACCGGTGGTTGCATTCATGAAACGACCCCGCTGCTGTGGAAGACCATTCACAAAATAAACAGGCCGCTCAAAGCCCTTACCATAATAAGGATCTTCTTTCGGTATGCGCATGTTCACATGATCCCTGTCATCCCCCAACTGATTGAACATCCAGTCAGCCCTGGGGTGCATTTTTAGCAGCCAGTCCATCCCCCAACGCGCTTCATCCAATACATCTGGCTTCCCGTTTGAACCTGGCAAGCCATTGGATTGGTGCTTATCACTAAATGCCTGCGGATAATCCCTGAAGGCAGCCAGCAATTGCCAGGTAGCATTGGCACTGGTACTACTGTACTGCAAATAATCGCTGGCATCATGCCATCCACCTGTCACATCAATGTGTGTACTATCGGGCATCGGACCATACAGGGTATAACCATCATGCGTATGACAACTGTCTTGCAGAAACGGATTGAATCCGCTGCGCTGTTGTCGCATGTATCGGAGACAGAAATCTGCTGTACCTTGATAAACCGTGTCACTGATAGCAAAAACAGGCGATCGACTATTGCCTGCCTGTAAAAAATATTTACCGGGCCTGCGCCAGGATGAAAAACCAAAGCGCGCTGAAGAAGCAAATGGACCATAAGCACCATATCCGGTAGTTGTCTTGCCTCTATAAACCACCTTGCCTGTAAGTGCATTTACCAGTTCAAAAAAAGCAGGAACATTCTTTGCTTTACTGCACCATACCGCCTGTTTGATAGAACGGGTAGTATATCCCAATTGATTGATTCGAATCCAACTGCTGTCGGAAGGCGTTTTCGCGGTTGCGGAAAAAGTTAGACTGATGAAAAGAGGTATTGACAGCAATCGCATAAAAAAATAATAGAATAAAATTACAACTCTACCTCGAGCAATCGAGTGTAAGTAATTTCATCAGCATCTCAGGAATTCTTCAGAGATCCCCCAGCTGCGGACGCAAAACAATCTCTTCTACCACAGCCGCCGGAGACAAGCCGGCAGCAGCAACGATCATTTTTGCCACATCATCTGCCTGCATGATGCGATCAGGCTGCACACCCGATCCTTCCCAACTCGGACTCATAGTAGCTCCGGGAAAAACGCCTGTCACTTTAATGCCCTGTGTCTTCAACTCCTCACGTAAGTTCGAAGTAAATCCGGCCAACGCATATTTCGAGATCCCATAGCTGCCTCCGTGGGGATAAGCACGTAGGGAGGCAATCGAACAAAGATTAAAAATATGCCCGCTACCGGCTTTTTTCATCGCAGGCAACAATGCCCGTGTTAAATGATAAGCAGAAAAGAGATTGACTTGCATCATTTGTTCAAGGGTACCCTCTGCTTCTTCTGAGATCGACCCTTGAATGAACTGGCCCGCATTATTCACCAATACATCCGGAACACCAAAAGATAAAATCCATTGAGCAAAAGCTACTGCCTCCTGTTGTTGTGACAAATCCGTTACCCGCGCATATAGCTGCCTTTCAGGATAATTTGTCTGTAACTCCTCTAAGGAATGATAGCGCCTGACCTCTCCACGACTGCACAGCAACAGCTCATAGACGGC
>DAIMYK010000419.1:0-1746 GCA_036734525.1 Sediminibacterium sp.
ATGAAAGGTTTCCTTTGTATAAAGAAACACCGGCATGTCTTTGGATTTAACAATGTTTTGTCCGACAAAAACTTGCTCTTTAAAAATTTGCGTCAGGGTTTGTCCATTCAGTTGCAACAATGCTAAGCCACTGCTTTTGTCTTTTTCGTCGAACAAACGCAACAACAATGTAGATTGATTGGTAAAGAATTTCTCCTCCCTGTCAGTATTGATAAAACGATACTGTAACGAATTTTTTCTTCCCTCTGTGAGGCGAACAGATTTCTCTTTTCCGGAGATATCTACCTTCCAGATATCAAAATGGTCATAAATGAATAAATAACGCTCATCTTCGCTCCATTTTATCCAGCCCTCCGCATTAGGATCATCCGGAACATCGTTTTCTTCATCATACAGTGGATAGGGAATATCTTTGGCGAATGGGGTCATTTTTTGAGATGGCGCATGGTAGCTGTAATACGTTTTTTGTGGCTCATCATACCAAACCAGATAATTGCCCTGAGGTGATGTCGCCATCAGATTTCCTTTTACATTTTTCTTGATAAGATCGGATGTTCCTGTAACAGGATTCAATTGATAAACATCATTCACAGTATAGCCCTGCCATTGAGCAGCAATGCGTTTTCCGCTATCGCTGGTGGCGTAAAAATAGGTTCCATCACCCTCTGCACTTGATAAGACATTCCTCAATGAAGGATTTCCCAGCATGACTACCTGCCGGGTTTCAAAATCATAGCGGGACAGATAGGAACGATTCATATCAGCATTCAGGCTGCGCAACTGTGCCGGTTGTATCTGGTCATCGAGGTAATGCCAAACATCTACATTCACCCTTTCGAATTCAGGTAAACTGGTGTCCTTGGGTGGTAGGATAGCTGATAATCCGAAAAACAATCGTTTTCCACTCTGACTGAAGAAAAACGGCTCGGAGCCGGGTCTTCTAAAACTCATGTCCCCCCGTGAAGTTGTATTTTCTGCTACCGTGTAACCTGCAGGAACGCCCCCGGTTTTTCTGCTGACCAGCATGCGTGCACTATCGCTGTCTGTGGAATAATGCCAAAGTTGATAAAACCGTTGAACAGCTTTTGTGCCGCTATCTCTTTCTGCCACAAAAGCAAGTTGTTGTCCGGCTTCATCCATAACATACGATTTGGCATCATAATAACCAGAGAGAATTGGTTGGTCTTTCAGAGCCGGAATTTGAACAGCATGGATTGAATTTTTGCCTTTGCTGTTGGCTGCTTTTCTGGTCTGTTCATATACCAGCAGATTTCCCTTTTTACTCAGTTGCCATTCAGTAACCTGCGGGAATCTTTTTTCTTGTTGACTGCTGAGGAAGAGCACTACCAGATCAGTTCCGTCTTCGGGAATTTCATTGTTGTTTCCTGTAGCAACATTGTTACTGGCAACGGATGATGGAGTAATCGCAGACATTCCCAGGGTTGTTAATTCATTGGCCTTCTTTCGAATGCTATCGGAAACTTTTGTCAGACTATCTGCCAGCCGTAACATCTGGTTCAACCTGGTCAAAGAATCAGGTATGGTTTTACTTTCACGGGGAGCCGGTTGTTTATCGAGCCAGTACACGAGCAGATCATTCGTACCTGCTTCCGGAAGTGCATATTGTTTCACAGCCGCAATTTTTGTAACCTTACCGCTAGCTAAGTGTACAATCGCCAGGCTATCTTTTGGCATTTCTTCGGGTTTCTTTTTTTTGATCAGGGCTTCCCGGGTAGCTGCAAAAGG
>DAIMYK010000420.1:0-1737 GCA_036734525.1 Sediminibacterium sp.
TTATAAAATTCATAAAGATGCCTATAAGAGTTACTGGAGTTTTATGCACCGGAACCTCTTCAACAACATCGATATTGATCCCGCCAATATTCACATTCCCAACGGCAGTTGGCCAAAAGAGGAAATAAAAAAGTATTGTGCAGCGTATGAGCAAAAGTTAACCGATCTGGGTGGGGTGGACTTACAATTACTGGGTATTGGATTGAATGGACATATAGGTTTCAATGAACCCGGTTCCGGACAGTTTTCACGGACGCGCCTGGTCAATCTTGATAATACAACCCGCATTGCGAATACGTATGAGTTCGAGAACCTGAGTAAAGTGCCCCGCATGGCGCTTACAATGGGTATCAGCAACATCATGCAATCTAAGCGCATTGTGTTGATGGCCTGGGGTCAAAAAGCTGCTATTGTCGCTCGTTCTGTAGAAGGAGAAGTGACAGAACAGGTACCTGCCAGTATTTTACAACAACATGCAGATTGTACATTTATCATCGATGAAGCCGCCTCCACTGAGCTGACCCGCATTAAAAGTCCGTGGCTGACAGGTAACTGTGAATGGACACCTACACTTGTAAAAAAAGCCGTTATTTCTGTTGCCCTGAAACTGCAGAAATCCGTTCTTAGTTTAACAGTCAATGATTATCTGGAAAACGGGTTGTCTGATTTACTGGTTGAAAAAGGGGATGCCTATGAAATCAACTTACAGGTATTTTATCTGTTGAAGAATATTATCACCGGATGGCCTGCCGGAAAACCGAATGCAGTAATTCCTGACCATCCCGAGCGATGTGATTTACATCCCAAGCGTTGTCTGGTTTTTTCTCCTCACCCCGATGATGACATCATCAGTATGGGTGGAACGTTGATGCGTTTGCATGACCAGGGCAATGAAGTTCATGTAGCCTACCAAACCAGTGGGAACATTGCAGTGACCGATGAGTTTGTCACCCGATTCATTGATTTTGCGGTTGGGTTTGAGGAATTGTTCGGAATCGATAACCAGAAGAGCAGACAAATTCTTGATGATGCACGCAAATACATCGCCCAGAAAAGAAAAGATGAGCAGGATACTACAGCCATCCGTTCCATCAAAGGTTTGATTCGTCGTTGTGAGGCAAAAGCTACCTGCCGCTACGTAGGTATTCCAGAAGCCAACTGTCATTTCATGAACCTTCCGTTCTATGAAACAGGTACCATCGATAAAAAACCAATGGGGGAAGAGGATATTCGACTGACAATGGACTTGTTGCGTACCATTCAACCCCATCAGATTTATTGTGCCGGTGATCTCGCGGATCCGCATGGTACCCACAAAGTATGTTTGGAAGTGGTTTTTGAAAGTCTCCGACGACTGAAAGCTGCCGGTGAACCCTGGATCAAAGACTGTTGGGTATGGCTTTACAAAGGTGCCTGGCAAGAATGGGATATCTCTGAAATAGAAATGGCGATTCCGATGAGTCCGGATCAGGTAATGAAAAAGCGATTTGGTATATTCATTCACCAGAGTCAGAAAGACATGGTACCCTTTCAGGGTTCCGACAGTCGTGAGTTCTGGCAAAGGGCTGAAGATAGAAATGCCAACACTGCCCGATTGTATGCTGCGCTGGGAATGACACAATATGCTGCCATGGAAGCATTTGTTCGCTGGCACTATTAACTCTCCCGTCGAATTGCTTAATTAAGCAGCTGAAATTTTCAATATTTAAACCTAATCCGTAACACGATATTGTAAGT
>DAIMYK010000421.1:0-1734 GCA_036734525.1 Sediminibacterium sp.
CAAAAGCTACGTGTAAGAAACCTACAAAAAATATGGTAATCAGACGTTTATACGCCATGGGGGGAGGGTTAGATTCCGTTTTATTGTGCCGTAATCTAATAACGCCACTCAGTTGAGTATATTGTAATTGTTTCACAGGATTTGGATATTCAAATCTAATGAAAAAAAATCATATATTCTAAAAGACCAGGTTACATACAAAAAGCACCACCAAATGCGGATCTTGTTTATCATAGTGTTTTGATATTTATCTAGTTATTGATATTACTTTTTTTCCATCAAGATTTAAAGCAGGAAAGCTGATCACCCCGTTTACATTGGAGATGGATACGCTTAAAGTGGTAGGATAAATCGCCAGGTAAATGGTGGCATTGGTATTGATACCCGCATTTTCTAAATCTTGCAGGGAGATTGTTTGCACATCCAATACTTCAGATCTTTCAGTTTTGTAGAAAGGTGCATTTCCTGCACTTACATCACTGCTGTTGGAAGCAAACACGGTATAGGCAACGGGTTGCTTGCTGGCAGGAGCTGGAAAAGAAGTCATCATCAATTGAATTTCCTGACCTTGAATAGTTGCTGCATCAATTACAAGGAGGTGTTGCGCAACAGGGCCTATGAATGTGGAAGTGGCAGCAGTGTAGCCATTTACTTCAATCGGCTTACCGATTACCACCAGGCCCTCTTTTTGGAAAGTCAACTGATAAGTACCTGCCGGTATTTCTTTGAACTCATACCGTCCGGTGTTATTAGTAACCAGTTCTTTAGAAATTCCATTGCCTTCAATCGTTACTTTAACACCACTGTTGTCGCCAGTCAGTTTACCGTATTTGTCCAGTACTGTTACATTACCAAACGCATAGCTCTTATTTTGATTTTCAATAATGGTCTCAGGAGCTACGGCATTTTTTGTGCAGGATACCAGTAAAGTAGAAAAACCGGCGATAAC
This sequence comes from Sediminibacterium sp., assembly GCA_036734525.1. Taxonomy (GTDB): domain Bacteria; phylum Bacteroidota; class Bacteroidia; order Chitinophagales; family Chitinophagaceae; genus Sediminibacterium. The sequence goes on from DAIMYK010000421.1 coordinate 950, forward strand.
TACTGTCAATTGGAGGAGAGAGATTAACTTTTTCATTTTGTTTGTTTTTATGTTGTTTTATTTGATGTTGATAATGCAAACATCCGACCGCCGGATTAAAGGGGTCTTAAAACCAACTTAAAAACAGATTAAATCTAAACATTTGATTATCAATGAATTAAAAATTAACTGCCCGGGTATGCGGGAAACTAATCAGAAAAGAATTCATTCCTTCGCATATCCGATATTCAATGTTGCCACCGTGCAGTAATACAACTTTCTCTACAAGATCGATGCCCATCCCACTTCCGGGATGCTTTCCCTTATTGCCAGCCCTGAAAATGGGTTGAAACAATTGTTCTGCCTCCAGCGGGGTTAAAAGGGTTCCGCCATTGATGATTTCCATACTCAGATGCTGTTCGTCAGCGTTCAGCCTAACTGTAATAGGTGATCCTTCCCCGTATTTGGCTGCATTGGTCAGCAGGTTGTCAATGGCACTCTTCACCAATACTTCGTCACCTATCATGGTATAGTCATCCGGATTCGTTGCGGGACGAATAAAATGCAATGAACAACGAATGGATGGGTATTGCTTTTGAATTTCAGAGCAACTTTCTTCCACCAACTCATACAAAGAAAAAGTTGTCATCTTTTCTTTCAACAGGGGTTGTTCTGATCGGAAAATAAGCAATAAACGTGCTATCATTTCAGCCATTTTTTGTTTGTCCTCCCTCAATGAGTATTACAACTCCCTGCATTCCTCTTCCTGTCGATTACTCTGCTGTGCCTGGTCTATCTGTCTCATC
>DAIMYK010000422.1:0-1730 GCA_036734525.1 Sediminibacterium sp.
TGTTCTGGTAAAAACTAAAATCTTTTTAACCTTGTTCAATCGGGCTTCTGCGGAAGACTGAAAAAGGATCTCAGCAGCCAGTAAAAAAAATATTTTTTTTACCACCTGATGAAGTAAAGAAAAACTGCGTTTCAGATTGAACTTTTCAATAACCATAAATAACTTAAATTGAAGCCCGTTTCATGATTAAACATACAAAATTCTCACCAACGAACAGGCTTAACTATGAAAAAGAACACAGGAATCTTATTATCCATCATGATGTTTCTGGAGTACTTCATTTGGGGTGCCTGGTATGTGACGATGGGTACTTACATGGGGGAACACCTGAAGTCGACAGGACTTGAAATTGGAACTGCCTATGGTGCATTGGCGACTGCGACTTTGATTTCGCCATTTTTAGTCGGACTCGTAGCAGATCGCTTTTATGCTGCCCAGAAAATAAAGGGTGTCTTGCACTTGGGTGGTGCAGCTTTATTAATGGCTGCCACATTTGTTGACAACAACAGCAATTTCTACTGGATCATTTTGCTGTATTCTTTATTATACATGCCTACCATTGCATTGAGCAATAGCATTGCCTTTTCTCAAATGTCAGATCCCGGAAGTCAATTCCCCTGGATCAGGGTGTTCGGAACATTGGGCTGGATTGCAGCAGGATTATTAATTGGACAACTGTGTATTGAAAAAACCTCGTTCACTTTTGTAATGGCTGCCTCCTGTTCAGGATTTCTTGGACTGATGAGGTTCATATTGCCGGATACACCACCGAAGGGGAAAAGTGTGGAAGCAGGGGAAGCCATGGGAAGCCAGGCCTTTGTACTTTTGCGCAATCGTTCCTATCTCATCTTTTTTATTGCCGCTATACTAGTATGTATTCCCCTGTCATTTTATTACGGATTTGCCAATAAATTCCTGAACGAATTATCTTTTAGCCAGGCAGCGGGTAAAATGACGTTGGGACAGGTTTCGGAAGCGGTATTTATTTTGGCCATCCCCTTTTTATTCAATCGCATCGGGGTAAAAAATATGCTTCTATTGGGAATGACTGCATGGATCCTCCGCTATGTTTGCTTTGCATATGGAGATACTGCTGCCAATACATGGATGTTGTACGCCGGCATCATTTTACATGGTATCTGCTATGATTTTTTCTTTGTGACTGGTTATATGTACACAGAAAAAAAAGCCGACGAATCTATCAAGAATGCTGCGCAGGGCTTATTTACCTTTGCCACCTACGGGGTAGGAATGTTCATCGGTACCGGTTTTTCAGGATGGATAGTTGATAAATATGCAACAGCGGATGGCGGACACAACTGGACAAATATCTGGATGGTACCGGCATACATTGCTCTTGGAGTTTTGATCTATTTCATCCTGTTCTTTAAAGAAAAGAATTCCACAACAACATCATAACAAGTATAAACTTTAGCTATCATGAAAAAAATTGCGATGCTCGGCTCCGGCTTTATCGGAAGATTTTATGCCGATTCACTTCAGGGATACAGAAACAAAGACAAAGTAGTAAGTGTGTATTCACGCCGGGAGGAGAGTGCGAAAAAATTTGCTAAAGATTATGGATGCATTCACTGGACTACCAACATGGAAGAATCAATAGCTCACCCGGAAGTTGATATTGTATGCATATCTCTCCCCAACCACTTACATGAGGAAGCAGTAATGCTTTGCTGTAAACACAAAAAAGCAGTGATGACCACCAAACCCCT
>DAIMYK010000423.1:0-1727 GCA_036734525.1 Sediminibacterium sp.
AATACATTCGCGAGGTTAACTGGGGCTATCTCTATACGACAGTTTATGGAGAAGTTGTAAAAAATACCGTAGCACTTTTTATGATAGAAATGCTGCAGCACTGTATCCGGCAACCTGAGTCCAATTCCGATTTATTTGAATTCATAGAAAACAGCCTCCGGGATTTAGATCTGGCAACACCAAAAATCACTGCCAACTTCCCGCTTTATTTTGCACTTCGATTGTCTGCCTTGATCGGCTTTCAATTACAAGGCAGCTATTCCAGCGAAACTCCGGTGCTTGATTTGCAGGAAGGACAGTTTGTTGCACATACCCCGTCACATCCTTATTTCCTCGATGGAGAGGCGGCTGCCACTACTTCACTTGTGCAGATAATCGCTGATTCTGACCGGCTGGAGGATATTGTGCTGACACGTGCTCTTCGAAAAGAGCTGCTCACAAGTTACCTGCAATTTTATACTTTGCATGTACCTGACTTTGGAAGCTTACGAAGCTGGCAGGTAATTCAGGAAATTTTGCAATAGCAACGCAAAGAAAAAAATCACCACCAACGGGTTATCTGCGTAGTATCTTTTATCTGATGCCCAGGGCCTAGATTTTCCAGTTGAAGAATACCGGGGCTGGTTCCGGGTCTTAAGCTACCCAGTATTTCTTCCAGCTGCAAAGCAGCTGCCCCCTCACTGGTAACCCATCGAAGCATTTCTTCGGCCGGGATTGAGGGAAAATGAAGAGAAAGTAATTTCATTTCATCCAGTAAGCTCAGGGAATGGTTGCTGGCTAAACTGTCGGTTCCTATTACGATGCGACATTTTTTTTGGCGCAGTAGGTCCACCGGAGGAAGTACATTCTCTATGTATTTGTTTGCACGCGGACAAAGACACCAAAAAACAGATCCATGCCGGCTTTCCGTCCAGTCAATATCTTCCGGCGACGTGTAAGTGTTGTGCACCAATAATAGTTGGGAGGCGGATTGTAAATAGGGGAATACTGTTTGCAGGCTGCTGGTGCCCGATGGTTGAAAATGTTGGTGATTGATTTTCCATGCCGCAAAAAATTCAGGCCATTCTCCCTCACCTTTCTCAAACAAAGATTGTTCTGCCTTCGATTCCTGATTGTGGATGGTAATGGGCTGTTGCGGAAAATGGGACATCAGTAATTTCCATAGTTCCGGAGAAACTGAATAAGGTGCATGGGGAACCAGAGAGGCCCGCCGGGATGTTTGCAGGAAAGATTGTAAAATCTGCACAGCCGATTGGTATCTTTTTTCTGCTACTTCCGGCATCCAGCCGCTTACTTCAATGAAATGATGGAAGGTGATGCGGGAATCACGTGTAACGGTCAATGAGTCAATTCGGTTGCAGATATCACCTACTGCCTGAGTACCTGCCTCCCACATATAGCGATTTGCTGATTCCATGGCCGAGAGTTGAACGGCAGGATCTGCATCGCGATGCGCCATGATGTGTTGTACGAACCCCGGCAATCCGGTTTTTTCGGGCACGGCTCCTTCGAGGTGGCTCAGTTCCAGGTGACAATGGCAATTGATTAACCCCGGGATTATCCAACCGTTCACCTGTTCAATGCCTTCCCCCGCATCTGTGGCGGGGAGGATATCTATCACTTTTCCTGAAGTTTCCAACACCAATACCTGTCCGGGTTCCAGGAGTTCCACACCATTGAAGATGCGTTGGGGTTGAAGTTTGCGAAGGCTCACGTGAAAATATTGA
>DAIMYK010000424.1:0-1704 GCA_036734525.1 Sediminibacterium sp.
ATTCCAACAAATTTGGATAAGTCAGCTAATCGTAGTGTGGTTTCAGCTGTCATATTGCGGCCAGTTCTTCCCGGTACATTGTAGAGGAGAACGGGGAGGGGGGAAGAATCAGCAATGGAACGATAATGCAGATAAATGCCTTCTTGGGAGGGCTTGTTGTAGGCAGGTGATACACTGAGTATCGCAGTGGCCTTGTCAAGTGGCAGCTGTTCCAATTCCTGAATGACGGCTTTGGTATAATTACCACCTATGCCGGCTACAACAGGAATTCTGCCTGCAACAGTTTCATAGGTAAATTGAAGAATATCTTTTTTCTCGGCTATATCCAATACGGGCGTTTCTCCGGTTGTTCCCAGAGATACGATATATTCAACTCCGCCTTCGATGAGAAAGTTGATGATGTTACCAAGGGAAGTAAAGTCAATCTGTTCCTTCTCATCAAATGGAGTTACAATGGCAACACCTGTTCCGCGAAGTTGTTGAAAAATGGGGATGGACATGGCTAGGGGATAGGGAATAAAAATCTAATCACTCATCAAACTAATCATTCATGGGTTGTTTCTTCCCAAAAGCCCATTTTGCCATATTTTTCTATGCGCAGTTGTATCCTTTGGGCTGGTTCAATGTCTTTTACCATTGCAAGATTACGCAAGAGGCAGGCTTTCAAGTGAGAAGCCGCTTCCTGATAATCCCAATGGGCACCTCCCAATGGTTCAGGAACGATTTCATCTACCAGGCCGAATCCTTTCATATCGGTAGCAGTTAGTCGAAGTTGTTCTGCAGCAGTTTCTTTTTTATCCCAGCTTCTCCATAAGATAGAGCTACAGCTTTCCGGAGATATAACTGTGTACCAGGTGTTTTCCATCATCAGAACCCGGTCACCAACGCCAATGCCCAATGCACCACCGCTGGCACCTTCTCCGATTATTGCAATGATCACAGGCACTTTAAGCCGAATCATTTCATAGATATTTCTGGCGATGGCTTCACCTTGCCCCCTTTCCTCCGCTTCAAGACCGGGGAATGCGCCCGGGGTATCGATGAGACAAATAATTGGCTTGTTGAATTTCTCAGCCATTTTCATCAGGCGAAGTGCTTTTCTGTATCCCTCCGGATTGGCCATACCGAAGTTCCGCATTTGGCGGGATTTGGTATTGATGCCTTTTTGCTGACCGATGATCATGACTGTCTCACCATCGAGTGTTGCAAACCCACCCACCATGGCTTTATCATCTTTGAAGTTTCTGTCCCCGTGTAATTCCACGAAATCGCTGCACATTTTGTCAATGTATTTCAGGGTATAGGGTCTGTCGGGGTGACGACTCAGTTGAACCCGTTGCCAGGGAGATAGGTGGTCGGTGATCTGTTTTCGTTTCAATATGATTTCCTGCTCCAATTGGGTGATATTGGAAGAGTAATCGACTTTGGCATTTTTTTCTGCCAGTTTCCGGGTCTCCTCGATTTGTTCGTAGATTTCCTTGATGGGCTGTTCAAAATCGAGGAACTGTCTGTTAGGAAATTGCGGCATAGTATCTGATAAGGCGGTAAAAATACGTCAACATCCTTTTTTGGAAAAGATTTGTTTCAACAATCAGTTTCGCCTTATATTTGCACCCCGAAGATTACTATATTATATTTTTTTTTATAATATATATTCTGGATCGGTAGTTCTGTTTGTTAGAATGCCGCCCTGTCACGGCGGAG
>DAIMYK010000425.1:0-1697 GCA_036734525.1 Sediminibacterium sp.
AAATACAAATGAAAGAAATGCGGACTTTCAAAAAACCTGCTGAATCGTTTCCATGACCAGCCGGCGTGTCCTCGTTCGTTGTCTAATTGAATTTCTTCTTCTGTGAACCGAACCACAAACTCGTCCTTAAAGGTAGCAGACCGGGCGTAAATAGATCTTGGCAGGATATACCAGAAAGCAGCCATCAGACAGAGCCAGATGAATGAACCGAGCAGAAAGGGTTCCGGTCGGATGTATTTCATATAAAACAATACTGCAGAAACGATGGCAAAGACATTTACCAGTATAATTAATATCCTTATCTCGGTTCTTTGAATAAAGTGATAGCGCAGCGCCTGCAACACTTTCGATTTCCGGTAAACGACATGCAACTCCATGAAAAAAAATGATTTACAAAAATACAACTATAAGCAGCACATTTCTGAAAGCAATGGTTCAGTGTTTGTCTTCGAAGGACTTGACCCATCTTCCGATTCCTCCTGTGAACGGTATGGGAAGTCCGGCTGTGATCACCACCCGATATTGAAAAAGAAGAGATTTCCCTTTGATCATTTTATAATTCAGGTTGGCTTCGCCATTGCAAAAAATGATTTGTCCATATGGGTGAGCAGCCAGTAACCCATAATAACGGGCATGCCAATATGTTGGGTAGCCGAGGTTATTGGGATGATCTATCATTGTAATACTGATGGGTACTCCGGCTCTTTTTCCGAATAACATACACCAGTTCCCCCTTGTGCCCCAGGCGGCATCCCCTTTTTTTCCTGTGGAAGTAATAAAATCCCCATTAACGGTGAGATCGCGCGGTTTGGCTATAGTAGTCTGGTTGCCATTCCCATCTTTGTATTCAGATATTTCATTCACAGGCAACTCCAGTTCATGTGCCACCCTAATCCCGAGTAAACCATCCTTCGCATCCGGCATACTGATTTGGGTAGCCGCCGTTAACTCGGTTGTGCGATCGATACCCCTTATTTTTCCTTCCTGAAAAAACTCCAGCCTTGTCTTCTCCTTCAGCAAGACAATTCCGGTAGCATTGATCCATTCCGCATCATACTCAATCATTCCTGTTTCACCACTTGCTGTTGCACTAATCTTGCGGGTAATGATTCTGCCATATAAATGTTTTTTTTCGGAAGGAATGGCGAACGAATTGTTCCAAAAATCAATTCCATTTACCTTTTCATAATTCATCCACATCCCTACCTGATGCGGATGATCTGTCGGATCATCGGAGCGAGGTTCCAACGGGAAACCCCTGGTAATCGGCAGACCATCAGCCGCCTGAATGGGAAATAAAATTGGTTTGGCAAGTGAATCTGCATAGAGCAGTTGGGTGAAAAGCTGGTCATTAATTCTGACGATTACTTTTTTCTCTGCAGGCAGGTCTATTACTGAAATTACCGGTCGCTGCTGGGCATAACCCAAAAACGCCCAGGTCATCCAGCAAAAAATAATTCCTGAAAATCTTCGCATAATAAAAATTTCTTGGAACCGTCTCTCAAAGACTAACTCCGCGCTTCCAGGGGATAAAATCATCCTGATTCAATAACACTGCTTTGGGAATAAATTCAGGACTACTTCTCACAACGTCAACAAATTGAACAATAGAGGGATCGGGAGCAGGAGATGCGATAACCACGGGATCTAGAAACACTGTAGTGGGAGTTAATGCCGCAGGATCTATTGAGTCAGGT
>DAIMYK010000426.1:0-1691 GCA_036734525.1 Sediminibacterium sp.
CCCCAACGATGGCATGTCTGTCTGGGAAACAGGTGCCGATGAGTGGTGCGATTGTCATGACTACCCGGATGACTATTGGAAATTATTAACACTGAATCATTTCAAATTTGAAAGAGGTATGGTATCTTTTTATTGGTCATGGGACGATAAAAATGAAAAACAATATGAAATGAAAGCCATAAAAGAAGCAGGAAAATGGAAAATCAGTCATATGCAGGGATTCAATTCCTATACAACTGTTGCAGGTTATAAAAAAATAATCCAAGACATCGAAAAAAGTAAATAATGTAGTTTAAAAACTAACATACAACAGATAGAGCAATGAAGAAAATACTCATCATTAATTGTCACCCGAACGCAGACAGTTTCAATTTCGGAATTCATGATGCCTATAAAAATGGAGCAGTTTCTGCAGGTGCTGACCTGAAGGAGATATTCATTAGAAATTTACAATTCAATCCCAACTTACAATTTGGTTACCAAAAAAGAACTGAATTGGAACCTGACCTGTTGGATGCCTGGGAAAAAATAAAATGGGCTGAACACCTGGTCTGGATACACCCTGTTTGGTGGGGTGGACTACCGGCTATAGCTAAAGGATTTATTGACAGGCTTTTTTTACCCGGCTTTGCATTTCAATATAGGAAAAACTCTGTATGGTGGGATAAGCTCCTTGCAGGCAGAACAGCACATATCATTACAACCCTCGATCAACCTTCCTGGTATTACCGATTCGCCTTTGGGCGACCAAGTGTTAACCAACTCAAAAAATCTACTTTAGAGTTTTGCGGAATTAAGCCGGTGAAAGTCACTTATATCGGTCCGATCAAAAATTCAGCGCCGGAGATGAGGGAAAAATGGCTTCTAAAAATTAAAAGGATGGGTGAAAATCTTCATTAAAAAACACAATTTCAGGTACAACGAAAATAAATGTATATCATGAAACCATTCCCGGTATTGATAATTTATACTTTCTGAAAAGAGCGCCCTCGCAATTAAAAAACAGCTGTATAATATCTTGCCTAAGATCAAACGAATTGTAAAAATCAGCTAAACAACTTCCATACCAAAAATACCCTGTATGAAAGTAAAATCAATCTTCGTCAATCTTCCAACAAAAGATCTCAATAAAACCAGGGAGTTTTGGACCAGCCTTGGCTTTTCTTTCAATGAGCAATTCTCGAATGACAAAGCGCTGTGCCTCGTTTTGCATGAGGGGTTGATGTATGCGATGCTCATTGGTCATGATATGTTCAGTACTTTTACCAACAGACCCATCGCAGATGGCACTACGACTCAGGTGTTAACTGCATTGGAAGTGGAAAGCAGGGAACAGGTTGACACCATCGTACAACTTGCCCTGCAAAACGGCGCAACCCGATACAGAGACAGTGCTGACCATGGATGGATGTATTATGATAGCTTTGCGGACCTAGATGGACACCAATGGGAAATTTTGTTTAGTGACCCGGCACAAATAACACAATAGCATACCATGAAACTGGAAAAAATAACCATCACGGCAACCATTGCGGCTGACAAACAAAAAGTATGGAACTATTATACCCATCCCGAACACATTACCCAATGGAATTTTGCCGACCCGAGTTGGCATTGCCCTGCTGCCTCCAACGATTTGCAGCCGGGTGGTCAATACTTCGCTCGCATGGAAGCCAAAGATGGTAGCTTTG
>DAIMYK010000427.1:0-1686 GCA_036734525.1 Sediminibacterium sp.
ACCCATCTCCTCACGCAATTTTTCAATGATCTTGATATTGATCACATCGCACAACATTGTAAGGTGAAGATCGGTCTCCTGGTTGTATGGAAGTTCCCCATTGTATTGTATCACGACAAAGCTCTGCTTGTCTGCTCCTTTCTTCACTACTAATTTACCGGGCCCTTTTGCAGGTCTTAATCCAACATCTTTGAAACTATGATCCGTCTTTGTAGCAGGCAAACTACCCAAATAAGTGGCCAACAATGGCTTTATTTTCTCTACATCCAGATTGCCTACAAAAGTAAAGTGAAGTCCGTCAGCATTGCCAAAAACCTGTTTGTAGATCTCCATGGACCTGTCCAGACTTAAGGATTTAAAAGATTCTGCAGTCTCCATTCTTGGTGCCCAGGGGTGGTCACCATACACAACTTTATTGAGGGTATCTCTGAAATAATTCTGTGGTACAGACTTCATGTTCTCGATAAAGCTCTTTTGTGAATTCACAAAAGTCTGGAACAAAGCCTGATCTTTTCTGGGTGCGGTGAAAAACAAATGAACCAACTGAAAAAAAGTTTCCAGATCCTTTACACTGGAAGATCCTTCTATTCCTTCATCACTACTATTCATATAGGGAGTTACAGACACTGACTTACCTGCCAAAAATTTACGCAGGTCAATCGGTGTGAAATCCTTAATTCCCATGTTGTCTACCAGAACGGCAGCATATTCTGCATTCATGCGATCAGCAGCAGGAAAAAGATATGTTCCTCCTCTGCGCCATGCATCCATCCGGATTTCATCATTCTTGAAAGTAGTTGGTTTCAGTGTGACAGTTATTCCATTGTTCAGGGTCAGATTGGTTGTTCCCAATGTGGCATTAGAACTTTCAATTACAATTTTACCGGGAGCCGGCATCTTATCGAACAACTTTTTAGACTGTTGCTTTTCCTCATAGGGAACCGGCGGAATGGCTCTGGCTGCTGTAATGAAGGAAGTCAATGTATCAGCGGCAGGGAGAGAATTTTTACTCTTCTCACTTCCCATGATCAACGCGAAGAAACCTTGTTGCTTAGCAGTCTTTTTAGCCAGCGCATTCACCTCATCAATAGTGATGGTTGGCAACACTTCCTGCAAGTACTTAAACCTGTTCTCGATTCCGGGTGCGGGATCCCCTTTCAGGAAATGGTTGATGTACGCGTTGACTAAAACATCTGACTTCGTCTTGTCCTTATCTTTAAATGCACGTTCCACAGAATTCAGTTGATTGGTTTTAGCACGCTCAAGTTCAGAGGCAAGAAAGCCAAACTTTTTTACACTTTCAGTTACAGCCTCCATGGCACGGATAGCTGGCTGTGCCGGTTTATCACCCAAAAACGCTACTGATGCAAAAGAATTATAACCTCTGATAAATCCGGAAAAAGAGGCACCTGCCGCAATGAAGGGTGCATTGGGTTGCTGTGAGATTTCTGTCAAGCGCTGACTTACCATCTGGGTGTACATCCCCTCAATTATGGTTTGGCGATAGTCACCCCAGGTTTTAACTACGGGTGACTTTTCAATATAATTGATGACCTGCAAAATATTATAAGGCTGTTCTTTGTCTGTCAACACCCTGCTCTGGTTCTCCTTGCGATCAGCAATGGGAATGATGGCAGGTAGTGGAGTAGGATTCGGAGGAATCTTGTCTTTGCTGAACTGCGCAAT
>DAIMYK010000428.1:0-1684 GCA_036734525.1 Sediminibacterium sp.
GGAGGTTGTGGTCGCTGTACAGGTTTGGTGAATGGAGTGCCCCTGGGGATGATGTGGTCCAGTGAATCCTGCACCAATGGATAGAGTAGGCGAAAATTATCCCAGCCAAAATAATTCTTCGCATTGGTCATTTGCAAATCTGTTGTTACATCTCTTCCACTCAGGTCAAAAGCCATGAACATCATGAACAGATATGTTTTGAGGGAAGACCATTCCTCCGGCTGATAATCCAGCAACTTATACTCAAAAGGAATATCTTCTGGCCGTAAACTATTGATATAGGCATTTACACCGGCTGCATAGGCATCCACTGCAATTTTGGATGTCGAGTCTTTGTCTGATTCCGCCATCGCCTGTTCAGCACCATACACCATTCCCAGGCGGCGAAAAAAGCGGTCGGTATTCAACATTTCCTTTCCCAAAATTTCACTCAATCTTCCTGCTGCAGCGTGGGTCTGAAATTCCATCTGCCAAAGGCGGAAACGGGCATGAATGAAGCCCTGAGCAAAATAAGCATCAAAATCATTCTCAGCGTACACATGCGGTACGAGCTTTTGATCGATGTAAACATCCACCTTCCCCTTGAGCTCCGGGGACTTGACAGCGAGATCAAAATTAGGCGTAGCCGATTCAGCATTTTGCCAAAAACCCTGTTGTGGGGAAAGAAAATAACCCAGTCGGGGTGATTTCATCGCACCCAACGACCATTGCCTGTTAAGAGCCCAAACAAGGGCTACTGTGATCGACAAGGAAAGAAAAAAATAAACAAATCGCATGCAGAATGGTTAATCTAGGTATGAAAGTACAATTTTTTTGAGATAAGCGCCTGTTTTCAAGCGGCTTATCCCACTGTCACAGGGTATAATTCAGCTTTCGTAACTTTGTCCCCAATCTGATGAAAAAATTCAACGTTCCACCCACCTATAGAAGCCCGCTTATAACTGCCATTAAACAGCGGCGCAGAGAAGCTGATAAACTGAAGAAGGACTTCACCCCTACCCTGTTGGATATGGGCCCCCTGAGGATATGGCTGGCAAGACATTTCGGGTTTTGTTATGGTGTCGAAAATGCTATAGAAATTGCCTTTGAAACAATCACTCGTCATCCGGGCAAACGCATATTCCTTCTCAGTGAAATGATTCACAACCCACAGGTAAATGCCGACTTGATTGCACTGGGAGTTCGCTTCTTACAAGATACCAAAGGCAATCAGCTGATTCCCTTCGAAGAACTGAGTAAAGAAGATATTGTGATCATTCCTGCCTTTGGAACTTCCCTTGCCATAGCAAGTCAACTGAAAGATAAGGGGATCGAAACTGCGGCCTATAATACTACCTGTCCATTTGTAGAGAAAGTATGGAACAGGGGGGAACAAATTGCTGCCAAAGGTTATACCATTGTGGTTCATGGAAAACCCGGGCATGAAGAAACTCGTGCCACTTTTTCCCGTGCAGCAGCCCATGCTCCTACCATTATTGTAAATGATCTGAAAGAAGCTGAGATCCTCGGGGAATTCATTACAGGGGAAAGAAAAAGTGAAACTTTTTCCGATGTATTTAAAGGACAATATTCCATAGGTTTTGATCCTGCCATCCATTTAAATAAAATCGGCGTAATTAATCAGACCACACAGCTGTCCAGCGACACACAGGCGATTGCAGAGTACCTGAAGCAACTGATGATC
>DAIMYK010000429.1:0-1095 GCA_036734525.1 Sediminibacterium sp.
CAGCGGTATATCCGGACTATCAATCACACCCTGCAACAACATCAAAAACTCGGGTACAATGTTGGCAACCTCATCGGTAACAAACACCTGATTGCAGTAAAGTTGAATCTTATCTTTTTGAATTTCGTAAGAGTGCTTGATCTTGGGGAAGTAGAGAATACCGGTCAGGTTAAATGGATAATCTACATTGAGGTGTATCCAGAAAAGCGGAGTCTCATTGAATGGATACAATTCCCGGTAAAATTTCTCGTAATCTTCTTTGGTGAGATCGGCAGGCTTCTGCACCCACAAAGGACGCGTGTTGTTGATAGATTTTTCTTCCTCCGGTTTGTCTTGTCCTGCCTCACTGAAATAAATAGACACAGGCAGGAACTTACAGAAGCGTTCAAGGATTCCCTTGATGCGGCCGGCTTCTAAAAATTCTTTGCTCTCTTCATTGATGTGCAGAACAATTTTTGTTCCACGCTGATCGTAATCTACCTCGTACAATTCGAATTCCGGACTCCCATCGCAACTCCAGTAAACGCCGGGGGCTCCGGTATGGCTCTTGGAAAATATTTCCACCTTATCACTTACCATGAAGGCACTATAGAAACCTAAACCAAAGTGGCCGATGATGTTGGCATCCTTGTATTTCTGCATGAACTCTTCAGCCCCACTAAAAGCCACCTGGTTGATGTATTTATCTACTTCTTCCGCAGACATACCCACACCACGGTCTGTAATGGTCAAAGTTTTAGCGGCTGCATCCAGTTGCACATCGATGCGCAACTCACCGGCTTCCCCCTTGGCCTCCCCCAGGGAGAGCAGGGTCGTAAGTTTCTGAGATGCGTCAACTGCGTTGCTCACCAGCTCGCGCAGGAAAATCTCATGCTCGCTGTAAAGAAATTTTTTAATGATCGGGAAAATGTTCTAGGTCTGAACACGTATCTGTCCTTTTTGCATAAATCCTGGTTTTCCCCCTCACAATCAAAAGCAGTACCAAGTGTTTTTTGTCTGACAGGATGTCAAAGACGGGATAGTTGTTATGTCAAACTGAGGTCTGAACGGGTACCCATGTACTAATTCGACAGCACGCGAATCTTATCAAGGTGG
>DAIMYK010000429.1:1105-1682 GCA_036734525.1 Sediminibacterium sp.
GTCCTTTTTGCATAATTCCTGGATTTCCCCCTCACATTCAATAGCAGTACCAAGTGTTATTTGCCTGTCAGGATGGCAATCACGGGGTTGTCGCTATGTCAAATCAGGGTCAGACTGTACCAATACCCTAATTCGACAGGACCCGAATCTTATCCAGGTGGAAGGTGGTTGTGCGACGGTTGAGCCCGGTATCCGACCCGGTGTATCGAAAAGCCAGCCGGATATTTCCCTTAAAACCCGCTAAAGAAATACTGCCGGAGGGTGTCCAGGTAACGGATTGCTGTAGGGCCGGACCGGTTGCTATGGTTGCAGTGAGGGGTGTCCACCTGAATCTGGAAGGCACATTACTGCCATCATAATTGGAAGAAGCCAGTACTTCGAGCTTGGCTCCATTATCAAAACCCGCACGGGTTTCAAAACTAAACCTGGCACCAGCTAGACCTTTCAAAGAACTGGTAGGCCCATTCAGCCAACTGGTTATTTGCGGTGCGCCTCTGGCAATTGCCTCAATGGAATCTTATCGCTCATTGCCCGTTGATTTGACAAATAATTTACGCCCTCGCGTTTCCGCCTAGTT
>DAIMYK010000430.1:0-1679 GCA_036734525.1 Sediminibacterium sp.
CTGACACGGATTCCATCCAGACAATTCCACTCGATACTTTGAGTTGGTTCCTTTCCCCCCAGCTGGTATTGTACCTGAAATCGAGTTCAATACCCCTGGTTTGAACAGCGAATAAATTAGTAGCCAGGGCATAGTTTCCTGTGGGTGTGAGGTTGTCAGGTCTGGGCATTTGGGAAAAAGGAGTTGGCTTCCAGTCAATTAAATTAGTCTGATCCCTATAAAATGCGGTCAGGCTAAGCGTGCCCCCTTTCAGGGGGCGGAAATCTATACCGGTTTCATAATTCCATGAACGTTCAGGCTGCAAGGATGGATTACCGATATTTCCCGCGCTAACCAGGGTTTTGTTATAATTGTTGTACCGTTCAGTAAAATCTGCATCGCGTATTCCTTTACTGATAGAACTTCGCCAGGTAAAATTTCCATTATTGTAAGATGCATTGATTTGAGGAATCAATTGCCATCCATAACTTTCATCCCAATCGACCCGAATACTTTCGTTGAGAAATAAGCGGGGAAGCAATTGATGGTTATGAATCAGGAAAATTCCGGTATGCGCGAGTGAATGATTGCCCCTGTCGTTTGAATTGATTTTCTTGTGAAAAAACTGGGCACCATAAACTATACTTCTTGTGTTGGATAGATTTTGCATCCACCTTGCCTGCACAACAGATAGTTGTGTTGTATTCAGATTGGTTGCTCCGGATGGGTTGAATTGAAATCGATCTTTCAATAACTTGTAAGCCCCGTCCAATTGAAACTTTTTTCCACCTTTTTCCCTGATCAATGCGATACTTGACCAATCACTGATAACGCGCTCATTGGCAGTATCTGATAAAAACGGTGTATAAAAATTCTGTGCGTTGAAAAACCGATTGTCACGTGCATATCGAAAATGTAAAGACCAGTCGCCCGTCAGTTTTCGTGCAAATGCAAAAGAGGTCGTTTGATTGTCAAAAAAACCTGTGGTTCCCCGCAGTTGCTCACCATCCGCGCGGTTGCGCATGGTAGATACACTCAACTGCCCTTTCAGAAAGGAGGAAGTCCAATATCCCTGGAGATTAGAAAAAGCATTTGAGCCTGCGCGGTAGGAAAAAATAGTTCTGTTAATAAGCGAATCCTGTGCGCGCTGATTTGCCTTAGTAATGATATTTACGACCCCACCCACTGCATCCGCGCCATAAATAGCAGCCGCTGCCCCTTTGATAATTTCAATCCTAGCAATTTCTTCCGGGTGTAATGGTATGTAGGTGCTGAAATGACCTGTCAGTGGATCATTCAGCCGAATACCATCAATAACAACCAATACTTGTTGAAAAGTACCTCCTCGAATGATGATATCAGATTGTGAACCTGCAGGACCTCTTTGCTGGATCTCAATTCCGGGGGCATACCTAAGCCATTCATCTATGCTGTTGACGGGAAGTTTAGCCAGGTCTGCACTGTTGAGGGTGATAATATTACGGCCGGTGGTTATATTCTTTTGCGGAAGATAACTGGCACTGACAACAACTGAATCTAATTCGATTGATTGTGCCCCCAGCAAAAAAGGCACCATAAAAATCCAGACTAATACTAACCGTAACATGCTGCGAAACTATGATATGTGGACTAAAAATCGCCGATACACTGATTATTTATCAAAATAATTCAATATATTGATCATAGATAATGTATTGTAT
>DAIMYK010000431.1:0-1671 GCA_036734525.1 Sediminibacterium sp.
AAACATTAGTTATTGTCCTGCCACTTTCAAAATGGTAGAAAAGATGCAGGAACGGTTGCGATAGCATTCAAAAATAGACATCTTCAATCAAAAGAAATTCTCTCATTTTATCTCCATTCATGGTTATTGCTGCTACGTCAAACTGTATATATTTCCAGTGAGGATTTTTTTCCTGATAAGCTTCTGCAGCATTTTTTAAGCTTTGCATTTTATCGCGGGTGATGCTTTCTTCCGGGTAGCCGAATTTTTGATTCGTCCTTGTTTTTACTTCCACAAAGTGCAATCGGTTTTCCTTCGAGGCAATGATATCCACCTCCCAATACTTGAAGTGCCAGTTTCTTTCAAGAATGTTAAAACCTCGCTCTTCCAATGCCTGCACAGCGAGTTCCTCCCCCTTGTTTCCCGTATCTTTGTTTGTCATGTTTTTCCAATAAAACTACTGCCTTGCCAGTAATAGGCATAGCGTATTAATGACAAGAATAAATTCTCTTGCATGCAACAAATTTTCTCCTTACAGGGTACTGTCATGAACTACGCCTGGGGCGGAAGTGAATACCTGCCTCAATTACTACGATTACCTAATCCTGATCATCGTCCATTTGCAGAATATTGGTTGGGAGCACATGCGTCTTCTTCATCTGCCATACATAATGAGGGGGAACAAGTTTTTTTGAAGGATGCGATATCCAAGGACCCCGAAAGATTTTTAGGAGGAAAAGTTCAGCAGGATTTCAAGGGACTTCCCTTTCTATTAAAAATACTGGATGTAGCGTCTATTCTCTCTATTCAGGTGCATCCGACCATTGAACAGGCAACTGAAGGGTTTGATCGGGAGGAAGCAGCAGGTATTCCAATTGATGCAGCTCACCGCAATTATAAAGACCGCAACCACAAACCGGAGATGCTGGTGGCATTGAGTGATTTCTGGTTACTGCATGGATTTAAATCGCCAGAAATGATCAGTAAGATTTTGGAAGAAATTCCGGAATTCAATCAATTCAAACCATTGTTTTTGCGGGAAGGCTTGACCTCCGTTTATGAATTGGTAATGGAGATGAAGAGGGAAGATGCGCTTCATTGGTTAATGCCGCTGGTAAAGAGAGAAGTAAGAAAAAAGCGGGAAGGACAATTAACCCAATCAGATCCGGGGTGGTGGGTAGCAAAATTGTATGAAAAGGAAGAAACCATTACGGAACTGGATAAAGCCCTGTTCTCCATCTATATCATGAATATCGTTCACCTGCATCCCATGGAATCCCTTTTTCAGGGTGCCGGCCAGCCACACGCCTACATGCAGGGACAATGTGTGGAGCTGATGAGCAACAGTGACAACGTTCTAAGGGCCGGATTGACCAATAAGCACATCGATGTGCAGGAATTGATTCGCCTGACTAAATTTGAGCCAACCTATCCACAGATTAGAAACGGACAATCTCTTGAGTCAGGAGAGAAGATGTATTCAGCACCCGTAAAGGATTTTTCGCTATCAGCAATTTCTTTGGAAACAGGTGCTTCTTACAGCCATACTGCAGTATCCCCTGAAATATTGGTTGTTACTAGTGGTAGCGCAAAAGTTGCCAATGGTGAAACATACCGGCAGGGAGAGGCTTTGTATGTTTGTCCGGACACCAGCTATAGCCTGACAGCTGACCAACAGACCACTTTGTTTAG
>DAIMYK010000432.1:0-1661 GCA_036734525.1 Sediminibacterium sp.
TTTCTATAGGCCGGGATCTGCGCCAACAGGTAATGCCGGGCATGGTTTCTATCGGATCTTCCTGCCGCAACTGGGGAGTATGGAATTGTCGAATGTTACTTGCTGCCTGTCGAATCGCCTGCAATAACTCTACGGAAATTTCTTCCGCTGCTGCGGCCAACGTCTGCTGATTAATGGAAAAATCATCCAGCGTCGCACCATCAAACTCCTTTGTCAGCCTAAGAATGGCAGCATCACCTCCGGATTTCACTTCCTCCATAATCTTTCTTACCTGATCAAATAGTTGGGTAGGGTCTGAAACAGGTCTCTGCAACAAGGAGGGCCAAATGGCGACTTCGGGATATAGAATCGTTGATAACATAAGCTATAATTAAAGTATCATTTTCTCAATAGGAACAACCAGGATGCCCTGTGCACCTGCATCCCGCAATTGCTCGATGATGTTCCAAAAATCATTTTCATTTAACACCATGAGAACGCTGCTCCAACCGGGTTCTGCCAACGGCAACACTGTCGGACTCTTCATGCCCGGAAGAAGCGAGATAATGGATGCCAACTTTTCATTGGGTGCATTCAACAAAATGTACTTGTGGTTCCTGGCTTTTTTCACTGAACGTATGCGAAACTATAATTTTTCGAGGATGGCTTCTTTCTCCGGAGTCAGTTGTGTATTTTTAATGAGTACTGCCTGAGATTGTAAAATTGGTGTTGCTTCTCTGAGTCCATTCATGAATAGAGTTGAGCCACTGCTTACCAGATCGCAAATAGCATCAGCCAAACCTATTCCCGGCGCGATCTCCACACTTCCACTGATGGGATGAATTTCTGCCTGCACACCCTGCTCTTGTAAAAAATCATCCAGGATAATAGGGTAGCTTGTGGCAATCTTTTTGCCGTTCAAATCCTCAACTCCGTTATACGCATCGCCCTTCTTCACGGCAATGCTGAGCCGACATTTTCCGAAGCCAAGGGGTTCGCAACTGATCACTTCCTTTTTCTTTTCGCGAACAACATTCTCTCCCACAAATCCGATATCAGCTACATTGTCTTCCACATATTGAGGAATATCATCGTCACGCAAAAAATACAATTCCAGCGGAAAATTACTGGCTTCTGCCTTCAGCTTGTTGACACCGTTGGACATATCAATACCACATTCTTTCAGCAACCGCATCGAATCTTCGTGCAGACGACCGCTTTTTTGTATGGCGAGGGTAAGTTTCATCATTGGTTAATTTTTGTTTTGTTATTTCTGTCTGTTGATCGAGGCAATCAAAAAAAAAGGCCTACCCGAGGGTAAGCCAGTATGTTTGATCCACTACACAACACTTCGCTTACCGGAGGGGCAAGTTAAGATGGTGGTGTATGGTAATGCTTGTGATCATTTGTACTGCAAAAGTAGGGTGAATGGTGAGATTTGCCAAATTATTCGATAATTGTCTATGGAACAATTCATTATCTTGCTTTGCAAATAAACGATACATGTCCTCTCGATGGTGCGTTTGCCTTTTGCCGGTATTCTTGTTCCTGGGAATTAATTCCTATTGCCAGTCCACCGGTCGTTTGGTATGGAGTGATGAATTCAACTATACCGGATTACCCGATTCTTCCAAATGGGCGTATGATACCGGAAAGAATGGCTGGGGCAACAACGAATGGCA
>DAIMYK010000433.1:0-1621 GCA_036734525.1 Sediminibacterium sp.
ATAAGGTTGTGAAGTAACATTTTTACTTGCAGGTCGTTTATAGGGCATCTATATCGTATTGAATGATTGGCAAAGTCGGGTACATGAAAAAATCTATTCTACTATATCTTTTTTTTGTTCTGATTACATTCATCGGAATGTTATTTGGTAAAAGTTTGTCGCTACCCGGACTTCGGGTTTGGGAGATAATGAATGTTCTTCTCTTGTTATTAGGTCTTCCGGTAATCGCATTATTGTCGAAGGCAGGTCTTCCTCCTTTGTTCCGCTCTGAAGTGTCTTTGAGGAAAATACTGCTCCTTCCCATGCTGCTGGGCATTGGCTTTGGATTGCTCGACTTACTGGTGATAGAGTTGATATTGCCGCATCCGGTGCATACGACACTGCCCCCTTATACACAGCCATTCCCCTATTCCCTGTTCCTCTATTTTTCAGGTGCTTTGGAGATTGAGGTCTTTTACAGATTGATTCCAATCACACTGGTAATGTACTTGTTCAACAACTATTGGGGAGGAAGATATTCAAATCAGGCCTTTTGGATCATAGCGATACTCACTTCGCTGAGAGAACCATTGGAACAATGGCCGAGCGGTCCATCCTGGTTTGTTGTCTATGCGCTGCTCACCGGCTTTGCAATGAATTTTCTGCAGGCATGGTATTGTAGGAAGGAAGGATTCTTGGCTTCCTTGTCAGTACGCTGGGGCCATTATCTGATTTGGCACATACTGAATGGAATGGTCATTGAGTTTTTTATCATTCAATGACTTTATTTTCACTCCCCGACTGCCTTGAAGAAGGCTTCCAGCTTTCTTTCATCCAGCTTTCCTTCAGTTCGAACGCCGCTGCAAAGATCGACGCCAAAAGGCTCTACTGTTTCTATGGCTTGCTTCACATTTCCCGGATGTAATCCGCCGGCAAGGAATACCGGTATGGAAATATTCTCTCTGATCTGTCGGCTCAATTGCCAGTTATGTGTTCTGCCGGTTCCTCCCAATTCTTTCACCGATAGGTTGGGATTGCCACTGTCTAATAAAATGGCATCCACCCATTGGCTGATTTCAATGGCTTCCTCAACAGAATCTACGTTGATCACATGAATTACCTGCACTAGTTTAACATGGGGCAGCCGTTCTCTTATGGTTAGGTAATCGCGGTTGGGGAGTGCATCTACCAGTTGTATCGTTGTTGTATGTACTTTTTGGTGGTGCTCAATAATGTCTTGGGCGATGGTTTCACTCGTTAAGAGAAAGGTGGCGATGGGCGGAGGAACGATTTGTGCAATGGAATAGATGGCTTCGTCAGTAATGACGCCGGGTCCACTGGGCATTTTACCAACCAGCCCGAGCGCAGCAGCACCATACCGGATGGCGGTTGCAGCTTCTTGCCGGCTGCTGATACAACAAATTTTTACGCGGGGTTTTATCATACAAAGTTTGTGGTGGCAATTAATAATTATCTAGCGAATTTTTGAAAGAAACAGCAGAGGCACTACATCAATTAATTCAAGTTGTTGAACCATCTGAAGAGTTCACTGCTTGTATTTTTGAAAATGGGCAGATTGAATTTGCGATTCATAAGCTGCCTTGCTGGCATAGGTTTCTATGATGGTAATTCTGTGGGGATG
>DAIMYK010000434.1:0-1613 GCA_036734525.1 Sediminibacterium sp.
ATTTATAATCACTTTTTCTTTTACCCTACCCAGCTTACAACTAAGACAATTTTAAATTCAGACAACTGCAAGCTATTGTAGAAAGGTTTGTTGTAACTTGAACATGCGGTTTATAAAAAAGTGCCGGTCAATTTTTTTATCAATAACTCAATATTGTATGATTACGTTCAACATCCAAAGTATGGGAAAATTTTTATTGGCAGTCATTTTAATAGCCGGTTGTAATCAGACTTCGACAAGTACTGCGGGAGACATTCACGAGCAGCGTTTGTTAAAAGCAGACTTAGAGCCGGAAAACTGGATGAGTCTCGGCAGAAATTTTCAACAACAGCATCATTCACCCCTGAAGCAGATCAATGCTACAAATGCAGATAGTATCGGTCTCGCCTGGGAGTACAAAACCTTTACCAGCAGGGGCAAGGTAAATCGCGGTTTAGAAGCTACTCCGATAGTAGTAGATGGGGTGATGTACACATCAGGGGCATGGAGTATTGTGATGGCGATAGATGCAAAAACCGGACAACAGATATGGCGGTATGATCCACAGGTGGAGGGCAGTTATGCAAGGAAGGCCTGTTGTGATGTGGTTAATCGAGGTGTTCAGGTATGGGAAGGCAAGGTATATGCAGGAACCCTGGATGGCTATTTGGTATGTTTGGATGCAACCACTGGGAAGGAACTATGGAAGGTGAATACGCTTGAGGATAGAAATGCATTCTATACAATTACCGGTGCACCGCAAATTGCCGCCGGAAAAGTTATCGTTGGCAATGCAGGAGCAGAGTTCGGGGTGCGCGGGTACATAACTGCCTATGACGCAGCAACCGGAAAATATGCCTGGCGATTTTATACTGTGCCCGGTAACCCCGCTAAAAAACCGGAACACGCTGAAATGGAAGTAGCCGGAAAAACATGGGATCCGAAAAGTGACTGGCAAGCAGGGGGTGGCGGAACTGTTTGGGGACAGATGGCGTATGATCCGGAATTGAATTTGTTGTATGTCGGAACCGGCAATGCGACCCCCTATCCTATTTGGTATCGAAGTCCAACGGGTGGAGATAATTTATACCTGGCATCTATTCTTGCCATCAATCCGAACAATGGGAAATTACAATGGCATTATCAGACCACACCAGGAGAGATGTGGGATTTTACTGCTACCATGAATATCATCTTAGCGGATCTATCCATCAAAGGAAGGGTCCGCAAGGTATTGATGCAAGCACCAAAGAATGGATTTTTTTATGTATTAGACAGAACAAATGGTGAATTGATTTCAGCAAAACCTTTTGTTCCTGTCAATTGGGCTGACTCAGTTGATATAGCAACCCGACGTCCGGTCATTAATAAAAAGAATTCCTGGTACAAGGACAGCGCCAAGTATATTTTTCCCGGGCCTGCGGGTGGTCATTCATGGCCTGCGATGAGTTTTCATCCGGGGAATGGTCTTGTCTATATTCCGACCATTGATATGCCTTTTGTGTATGAAAACGAAAAGAATTATCAGTTTCGACCGGGAAGAGATAATATGTATGCCCGACAGATATCGACTCCTCTCCCACCCGCCTATGCCCATTTTGGTAAGGGATGGCCTGAACCGGAATATGAAGTAC
>DAIMYK010000435.1:0-1586 GCA_036734525.1 Sediminibacterium sp.
AATCAAAGGCAATGTAATTAGGACTGCAGACAATATCCGATGAACATAAAAGGGTCCTCCGTTGGAGAGCCCTTTTTTATTTCCTTAAATGACTCATTACCATATAACCAGAACAACTTTTGAGTTGATCAATATACTTCATGTATACAGATGCTGTTACTTTCCGTTTTTTCCTGTAACAGCAAGGAGGGTTTTCCCTGTATCAGGAGAAGAAAACCCCTGAATTCCTCATCTAAAATTAACTACCCACTCACTCCTAAAAAGCAGATAGAGTATAAAATACAAAAAACAAACAGCTGCCACAATTACCTAAATCCCTTTGTAGCAAAGGATTTTGTCCATTAGTAATGAGATACCACTACAGGTGTAAGGGAAATACTACCTGAGAGTACAGGGAATATCCCCTATGAATTTGAGTGTTTTACCCGTTGTGCCACCACCCCTCACCATACTACTTTTACATCATCAAACTAATACAATCGCTGAAAAGCAAAACATACTTAGAAATGAAAAACCAAACCATCAAAAACAGCAAAGTCCCGCAAACGAAAAATATCCAAATCGTTTGTGGGGCTTTTACGACAGTTCATTCCTGTCAGATGACAATATATTCAATAAGCAACGACAGTAAATAATTAAAAAGAACTATTCCCAATACTTATACCATCCTAGAATTTTGTATTCAACAACAATCATCATAAAATTTTAATCCTATGTCAACCACTTATCTGACCAACAACACAACTTCTCTTTACCTACATCGCGGTTATGCCGGCAACTCACAAAAAAGTGAGCGTACGCAAGTTAAACAAGTAGAAGCCCGGGAGGGCATTGATGAAGGACTGCTCATGATCGGCGTATTTTGTTTCCTGGTTCCTACCATGTTTCTTTCTGCTGCTTTAGGTCTTCAATACCTGGAAATGAGCGACCTGATTGCCAATGGTCTTTACATTTCAGCTGCAGCTTTGGCTGCTCGTATCGCGACGGCATTCATCATCAAAAACATGGCGGCAGAAAAAAATAGAAACGAAGCCGGCTGGATGACAATTGCCATGATTGCGCCCTCCGTGTCACTTATTCTTATGAGCTTTTTCGGAACTATTACCAAGACAAAGAAAACTGTTCCTTCCGCTGCTAAAAAATCCGGAACAGCGACCATCAAAAACTATCACACGGCCCGTGAATTTCAAATGCAGCGTACATCACAGGCAATTTAAATCCATTATCTCTGTCTCATCTATCCCTAAGTAGGGAGGGGCCTCGGATGAGGCCTTTTTTCATTGCATGAAACCAACTTACTTTCTTGTCCAAAAAAAGTGGTAATCTTGTCAACCAAAATAGTTTATCATGAAAAAATGTTTTCTTCTTGCGTTGGGTGTTAGCATCTGTTCCCTGACGCAAGCACAAATCAACTTACCCAAGGTAGCAGGGGTTCCACTAAAATCAGCTTCATCGTCTCTTGGAAATTTTATCGCCCCTCCTGCTATCGGTGATATTGCCGGCACTTCAGGCAAAGTGGTGCAACAGCTTACGAGTCAGTTAGGATTACCGGCTGCACAGGCAGGACCCCTCAATAATGTAGTCAG
>DAIMYK010000436.1:0-1579 GCA_036734525.1 Sediminibacterium sp.
GTATGTACTAAAGCGGTGAGCTTTCCTATTCTCATCATAGGTGTGCATTTATCCGGGTGGTTTAAAGGCAGTGATCAGTGGGGTATTTTGTTTGTAGATGCTGCCTGCCTGACCATTAACATAAGTACTATTGTTGAAATTGTCCAGGATTTGTAATTCATATCCACCGGCACCCTCTTTCACTTCCAGCGCTGCAAGGAATAGTCCGCTATTTCCTCTTGCTTGTCCGGTACCGTTAATGTTCTCCGGTATTCTATATTCCAGGTGCATTTGAAAATCGGTGAATTTTCTTTTTGTACGAATATCGCCTGCCTTTTTGTTGACTGTCATGATACCATCTTCCAATACCCAGCCCGCTGGTCCACCTTCCGGTTTATTGGCTTCCCATTGTGACAGGTCATTTCCTATGAGTAATTGAATGGCATCGGAGGGTGCTTGTCCGGCTTCTTTGCCCGGGGTAACGATGCGCGGAACCGGCGAATAATATTCTGTTTCTTTTGGGTCATATTTTTTTTGTCCTATACATGCTGTGAATGAGAGGATACATAAGAAGAAAATGCTTTTCTTTTTCATACTTATTTTTTAGAATTGGGGAAGTTGATAACCATTGTGGTAGGGCTTCATGAGATAAGTTGAATTGATGCTGTTGTCTGTAAATTTTTGTTGACTTTTATTCCAGTATAATTTTTGTCCGCTACGATACGCTATGTTGCCCATTTGTGCTACCGTTGCTACATCAGATCCATCTCGGATTGAACATTTGAGCGACGATAAGTTTCCCGATTCTATAACATCTATGAAATTCTGCCAGTGCTTTAGAACACCATTATCAGTCGAGGGATGCAATGGCTCCACAATTTTATTTTTACTTTGTTTTTCTTCTATGATTTCCCACCCATTTCTGTTTAGTATCAGGGTGCCATTGTTACCAATGAAGGCAATGCCATGATCTCTTCCATAGGAACCATTGTCTATACCCATGGCGGAATCCCAAACCAGGTTGAAGGAGTCGAACTCATAGAGACTGGTAAGTGTATCAGGTGTTTCCTCTGCCAAATCCGGATAGGCAAATTTCCCGCCCAGACCAGCGATACTTACCGGGACTGTTGCTTTCATCCCCAATAATGCATAATCAAGAAGATGTACTCCCCAATCGGTCATGAGACCACCTGCATAATCCCAGAACCATCGAAAATGAAAATGAAAGCGGCTGGCATTGAAGGGCTTTTGTTGGGCGGGTCCCAGCCAAAGAGCGTAATCTACTCCGGGAGGTGGGGGAGTATCCGCCACAACCGGCTGAGGCCGCATCCAGCCCTGATAGCACCATACTTTCACGGTTCTGATATTCCCCAGTTTTCCACTGTGTACCATATCAATGGCATCTGAAAAATGTTGCTGGCTCCGCTGCCACTGACCGACTTGTACCACTTTTCCATAGCGCTCCTGGGCGGCCACCATTCTTCTGCATTCTTCAATTGAATTACCTGCAGGTTTTTCTACATAGACATGTTTTCCTGCCTGAAGGGCATGTATCATCATCAGTGCGTGCCAATGATCGGGAGTGCCGATGATCACCGCA
>DAIMYK010000437.1:0-1559 GCA_036734525.1 Sediminibacterium sp.
CATTTGCCAGTCGGGATGAAACACCGGAACAAAGGAAATGTGGTTACAATGAAACTGATTCCTGTAGTATTCGACATCCGTGTCTGATACAGCTACATATTCAGCCAAGTTGGCAATTCTCTTTTCATATTTTTTCAACAAACGGCTTTCCAGCAAGTAGTAAATACTTTTTATCAGGGAATTACTGCTTTTAGCCAATTGTCTATAATAAAGGTGCTCCGTATTGTGGAGCCTGACCACACAATGTCTATCCTTGAAACGTTCGTCTGTTAGTAAATAGGTGCAGTGGATCCCATGCATCAGAATGGGAGCATCGTCTAAAAGCAAACGCTCCAATAATTGTTCACTTTTTCTGCTTGAAACGATGTAGGGTAGGCGGGCAGTTATTCCCTTGTGACCCTGATTGCGTGAATAATAGAAAACCTCATCACAATATTCATTCAATGCGGATTGTTCTCCTCTGCCATAATCAAAACAATGCAAGTGGATACTAACCCCTTCATTTTTGAGTGCCGGCAGCATATAAAAAAGATCGAATACGCCACCATAGTTAACAGGATAAGGTACTGTTAAACAAATAATGTGGAGCTTCTTTTTCAATTATGAAATTTTTGCATAAAAATCAAGTAACTGCTGCTGCTCTCTTTCCCAGTTGAATTCTTGGCGGGCTTCCCAACAGGCACGTTTGCATTGCTCATATACAACATTGTCGGTGAGCAATTTGTTCAATGCTGCTGCTATTGCCTCCGGATCTTCCGGATTTACAGCCAGGCCCACAGGATATCTTGCCAGCAATGACTGATAGGCGGGGAAATCAGAGCAGATCTGCGGAACACCCGCCATGATATAATCAAAAAAACGATTGGCCAATGACCAGTATTGATTCAGTCCGTTCTTTTCAAATAGTGTAACTCCAATGGTGGCATGCGGAGTTATCTGCACCAATTCTTCGGGTAATACAGGTGCATGACAGATAATCTTGTCTTCGAGTTTATTCGCATGTATCAATTGCTTTACCTCCTCAAGAAAGTTCCCTTTACCATATATGTGCAGGGGCGCGGCGACCTTGGCCATAGCAGGAATCAATGTTTCGAAACTCCTGCCTTCATTCACAGCACCCTGGTAAAGGATCCATTGTTGTTGCTCTATGTTGGTCGGTTTTTCATGAGTCGGAACTGTAAGCGGTACATTGCGTATGATAGAATAATCAACCCCATATCTTCTTTTCAACTCCCCGGCCAGTAACTCATTGACAGTATATCCCAGCGGGAATCTGGGAACCAGCCAGCGCTCAGCAGTCAACCAGATGCGGAATACCCATTGTCGGCTAATGACTTCCTTTTGTTCCGTGAACAATTCATGTGCATCCAAAATGCGCACCTGCCGTTTAAGGATGGATGCACAATAAACCGCCGGCATAGTGTCCAGGTCTATGGCGCATAGCAAGGATTTTTTTTGGAACAACAAATAGAAGAATAACCTGAGTTGAAACTCTAAATAATACAAGGGTCCATTCTCCTACCAACAACGTAGCCAGTGACGATGGTAGGGGGGAGGGT
>DAIMYK010000438.1:0-1553 GCA_036734525.1 Sediminibacterium sp.
AGTCAGGATTAATTACCGGCGTTTCTGCTACCCGAAAATCGAGCGCACCGGGATAAGGGGCCTGCAAGTCCTGCAGGTACCGCTGGTAAGTTGCTTCACTGAAAGAGTCATTGAATGATCGGCGCAATTCAGGGATCATGAGAAATGCATTGTACAGGAAAATTACTGCATATATCTCAAATACGCATCACAAAGAAATGGCAAGTACTGCCTCTGATGCGTAGTTCAGGAAATTAGGCAACACATGCGTATAGGTCCACAGAATTTTATCAGGGTCCCGAAGATGCTCCACCATGCTGGTCCATTTCTCTTCACCGTGGTTTTCAATGATGGTGGCTTTTTTGTCTGCCCGCTGCAGATACATTTGCATACCTACCGCATCTGCTTCCGGGTGGAACTGGGTGCCGATAAAATAGGGATTGAAACGCACAGCCATCATCGCCCGTTCATAGGGAACATGGGGCCGATTTTTTTCTATGGCTAAAATGTGCGCACCCAATTCCCGCAGGCGAGCATGGTTGGGTTGGATGACCTGAAAATCGCGGCTGTCCACACTGTAAAACGGATCATTCAAGCCCGCGAATACGGGTTCATGGTGACCTTCTTCCAACAGATGAATGGGAAAAATGCCAAAGGCAGTGGATTTTCTGGGGCATACTTCACCGATACCAAAATAGCGACAGGCCAACTGAAAACTGTGACAGATAAAAAGGATATGTTTGGGTGTACCCTTGCCTGAGTGGTTGTGTGCGTCAATGGTTTTTATCCAGTCAAAATATTTGTTCTCCCAGGAAGTTCCGGCTGACTCCAGAGGTGAGCCCGGTCCGCCACTAGAAATATAGACATCATAGGTAGTGTCGGGCAGTTGCTCTTGTTGTCTTACTTCGAACTCATGCAATTCAACGGAGAATTCCTGAGCTAATCCCCAATCCTTTATCAGGCTGCGAAGACAACGCATCCCCTCATTGGGCACGCCCTCGTACAGGTCGAGCAATGCAATCCTGATAACAGGTGCAGAAGATGAATGTGCGCTACTTTCCATTATTTGAAATAGCTCAGATTGGTTTGAGGCGTCAGTGTCAGCAGGGTCTCATACATGAGTCGGATGGTATCTTCCACATCTTTCTTGTGCAGCATTTCTACAGTGGTATGCATGTAGCGCAGGGGGATGGAAATGAGAACCGAAGGACATCCATCATTGGCATAGGCAAAGCTATCGGTGTCGGTGCCGGTGCTTCTGCTCAGCGTGCGGAATTGAACCGGAATCTTTTTTTGTTCGGCCACTGTTTCCACTACCTGCAGTAATTTATTATGAATCGCAGGTGCATAGGCAAGGGAAGGGCCTTTGCCACAATGAATATCACCTTCCACGATTTTGCTGATCATGGGGGTATTGGTATCATGTGTCACATCGGTGATGATGGCAATGTTGGGTTGAATTCGGCGGGCGATCATTTCTGCAACACGTAAGCCACTCTCTTCCTGAACAGCATTGACTACATAAAGACCATAGGGTAGTTTCGTTTTTTTCTCTTTGAGCAAGCGGGCTACTT
>DAIMYK010000439.1:0-1535 GCA_036734525.1 Sediminibacterium sp.
GAAGTTTGAGTTGGCCCTGGTTTTTATACAGGAAATCAAGTCTTAATCCTGCTGCAGAACATAGTTGGCTCAGGTTGTAAGTTGATGTTAATGTATTCGTATTGAAATTTCCCGTAAACTGAATTGCATCAAGAAAGGCTGATCTGTTACCCTGAAGGGTCATGCCTTTATTGACGTAAGATCTGTAGCGTCCATTTGTTGTAGAAGATGAAATATCAATTCTTTCAAGTTGAGGAATGCCAAATACAGAAGTTCTGTATTCCTCCGCTCCCGCAGTTTCAAAGGTTTCTGTAAATGGCAAATTAATTACAGGGTTGTCTAGATGTTTAATGGTGAAAGTGCGATCATTGTTTGCCGGCTGATTATCTCCATTATTCTTTACTCCAACCCGAATGATGTAAGTCCCGGTTGATGATAAATTTGCCTTTGTTGAAAAAGTGTAGTCTAGTATTCCGCCTGCTGGAATAGAAGTATTGATTGTCTCCGTGATGGTATCACCATTGTTGATCTGATAATAAACATTAAATGAGTTATTACTAATAGCGTTATCCAAGTTTTTGATTCTCACGGTAATATTTTGCATCGCATTCAGCTGGCTTGATGTAAAGATTCTTCCACTTCCTGGTGATAGCAGCGTATCAATCTTCATATCGTTGTTAAAAATCGCCTGAGAGCAGGGGGTGGAGAGAGTTGGAATGATATTTCTGGCCGACATTCTTTTACCGATTGAATCATTAATGCGTGGTCTAACAGTAAACCAATATCTGGTATTACGGTCTAAGTTGTCGATCAAATGAGTCAGTGTGGTGACTGTAGCAATTTTT
The DNA here is from genome assembly GCA_036734525.1 of Sediminibacterium sp. Taxonomy (GTDB): domain Bacteria; phylum Bacteroidota; class Bacteroidia; order Chitinophagales; family Chitinophagaceae; genus Sediminibacterium. The sequence continues at coordinate 825 of DAIMYK010000439.1, forward strand.
TCATACACGCCATCTTTTAATTGTAACACTTCATAATCGGAAGCATTTGCAACCGCATTCCATGTGAGAGTTACATATCCTTCGCATGGAACAGACGCAAAAAAAGTAGTGGGGATGCCCATAATGGAAAAAGTACCGGGAGAAGAAGCAGTTAAGCCTGTACCATTTCTGGTGACTCTGATTTTAGCAGCTGAAGATGAAACGTCCGGCACGGACCAGAAATACCGAAATTCATTCGGGCCGATATTGGAGGAAATGACTGTCCAGGTATTTCCGTTATCCAGAGAATATTCAATGGTAAAAGGATTGGTGCTGTTGTCTGTGGCTTCCCAGCTGATTGCTTCCGTTCTTGTTGGAGCCGTTGCAATTGTCGTAAAACGTTCACCACCGATTGGGTGTAGAATCTGTAATCCTTCCTGAATGAAGTCCCAGGTGATGAAATATTCCTGAGGACCGTTTGTTATATCAAAACCATTTACATCTATAATAAGAGATGTCCCAGGATTTTGAATGGTTACTTGTTCAATATTATTCAATCTGTCTATTCCTCTGATTGCTGTATTTAGTATAAGATTTGGGGTGGTATCTAACACCCATGGAAGATAATTCTGAGAACCGTCGATTACGCGCATATCAAGATCATGCTGCAATATTTTTTTAGCATAAGGTACACCTGCAGGATCATGCCAGTAAATCATGACCTTCACCTGC
>DAIMYK010000440.1:0-1530 GCA_036734525.1 Sediminibacterium sp.
CTCACCCCATGCATTCTATATTCCGGTGGTGCTCTCTCTGGGGGTATCGATACTGATCAGCTGGTATTTCATGAAACGCAAATGGTTCTGATATGGCATTGTTCAATGTTCGGGTTTATGGAATTTTACTGGACGCGGAGCAAGGGCTATTGGTCAGTGATGAATTCATACGAGGACAATATATAACTAAACTTCCCGGGGGCGGTTTGGAAATAGGCGAAGGTACCAGGGATTGTCTGCAGCGGGAGTTCCTGGAGGAAACCGGATTACAGGTAACCGTTGGCGAACACATTTATACCACTGATTTTTACCAACTATCGGCCTTCAATCACAGGGATCAAATCATCTCAATTTATTATCGTGTACACCACAACGGACCTATTCAGCTGGAAGTAAAACAAGAACCTTTCGATTTTGCCCCTCATCAAATAGCAGATGCAACGGGGGAATCAGAGGTATTCAGGTGGATTCCCCGGGAAACAATTCATCCTGATTGCATGACACTTCCTATAGACAAAGTAGTGATGGATATTATCCGGCAGCAGGTGCGTTAACAAAATCCTCCTCCCCTTTTCCCATAGCAGCATCCTTCATTTTTTTGGCTACATCTTTTCCCAGATAATTCTCAATTCGGGCTTCCATAAAATAAATCAAAGGGGTAAGCAAAATAGCCATGGTAAATTTATAGGCGTAATTCACCAGACAGATGGCCAGCACCAACTGCCAGCTCCAGTTATTCCCGATCTTGAAAGCGATGAACAATACAACAAAGCTATCGACCAACTGACTAACCGTAGTTGATCCGGTGGCCCTCAACCATATCCACTTATCACCGGTAGCACGTTTGATGCGATGAAAGACAAAAACATCTACCAATTGACTCACTAAAAAAGCGGTCAGGCTTCCCAGTATGATCCACATGCCCTGTCCGAAAATACCGGCGAATGCCGATTGCATATTGTCGATACCGGCATCAGCCTTTGACCCGATCCAAAAATCTGCAGGCGGAATATTCATCGCCCCGTAGAACATTACAAAAGCATAGGTAATCAAAACAACTGCTGTATAGCTGATACGTCGAACGGCTTTCGGACCATAGTATTCATTAACAATATCTGTGATGATAAATTCAAGGGGCCAGAGCAATACCCCGCAGGTCAGGTTAAATGATAATCCGGATTGTCCGAAAAGCTTAAAATTAGCAGGATCCCAGCCGAATAGTTTCTCAAGAGAAAAGATCTTCCCACCAATACATTCAGCAATCAGTGCATTGGCCACAAAAAAAGCACAGATAGAGATAAATAATTTGGTTGGCTTGTCCTGCAGAATCGAGCGAATCATATCAAACGGGTTATGAATAAAAGTTGAAGAGCGAGTGCAATCAAATATACTGCATAATACCTGCCCAACAAGATACGTGGATGATGGTGTCTGTGAATGACAGCAACTAGAAAGACCAATCAATTCACAACAGGAGCCAGCACCCAGCCAGCAATTACCAACGTGCCTATGAAGTCTGCCTGCAGATTA
>DAIMYK010000441.1:0-1519 GCA_036734525.1 Sediminibacterium sp.
ATGTTACTGAAAACAGGTATAGATTGCTTCCGCATTTCTCCCTTTTTTCTTTCGTAAGAAGCGATGGAAGCACGATAGAGAATCTCGGAGAGTTCAGCATGTGATTTTTTATCCATTTCCATTTCCGAGAATGGAACATCAATTCCAAAATTCACAATTACTGCAAGACGGAATCCTTCAAAATCATTCATGTCTTTGTAAGCAGCCACTTGCTCTTCTGCAACTGAATAGAATGCGTTATCCAGATCCAATGCCAATCGCTCACCAAAGAGAGCGTGGTTGCGCTTGGTATAAATAACTGTACGTTGCTTGTTCATTACGTCATCATATTCCAAAAGGCGCTTCCGAATTCCAAAGTTATTTTCCTCTACTTTTTTCTGGGCTCTTTCGATCGACTTGGTGATCATCCTTTCCTGAATCACTTCACCTTCTTTGTAACCCGCAAAATCCATGACTTTAGCAATGCGCTCACTACCGAACATGCGCATCAAATCATCTTCCAATGAAACAAAGAATTGCGAGGAACCCGTATCACCCTGTCGACCGGCACGACCTCGTAGCTGACGATCAACGCGACGGGATTCATGTCTTTCAGTTCCTAAGATTGCCAATCCCCCTGCCTCCTTCACACCGGGTCCCAGTTTAATATCCGTTCCCCGTCCGGCCATATTGGTCGCAATGGTAACAGCACCGGGAAAACCAGCTTCTGCTACAATTTGTGCTTCCCGAGCATGCTGCTTGGCATTCAAAACGTTGTGAGGAATTTTATTTTGGGTGAGCATACGACTCAGCAACTCACTCACTTCCACTGAGGTAGTTCCGACTAGAACAGGACGTTGGGCATTGCGCAAGCGAATGATCTCTTCAATTACTGCCTTGTATTTTTCACGCTTCGTTTTGAAAAGCAGGTCTTCCTGATCTTGACGAATAGCAGGAACATTGGTAGGAATACTCACCACATCCAGCTTATAAATATCCCAGAATTCCGCCGCCTCCGTTTCAGCAGTACCGGTCATACCTGCCAACTTATGGTACATGCGGAAGTAATTCTGCAAGGTGATGGTTGCATATGTTTGTGTGGCAGCTTCAATCTTCACATTCTCCTTGGCTTCTATGGCCTGGTGCAAACCATCGGAATATCTTCTCCCATCAAGGATACGACCGGTTTGTTCGTCGACGATTTTTACAGCACCATCCATCACCACATATTCAACATCCTTATCAAAAAGTGTGTACGCTTTCAATAGCTGATGAACTGTGTGAATTCTATCAGCTTTGACGGAATATTCATTGATGATGACTTCTTTGCGGTGTAATTTATCGTCAGAAGACAATGAAGTATCACCTTCAACTGAAGCAAGGGAAAGACTGATATCAGGTAACACGAAGAAGTTGGGATCTTCACCTGATTTGGTTATCAGTTGAATGCCCTTATCAGTTAATTCTACCGAATTGTTTTTTTCCTCGATATAAAAATAAAGCTCAGCATCCGCCTTAGGCATTTCTTTAGACTGATCGG
>DAIMYK010000442.1:0-1500 GCA_036734525.1 Sediminibacterium sp.
GCTGTTGAACACAATTTACCCAATCTTCAACCGGAAAAATTAAAAGATCCCTACTTCCTGGAACAGTTGAAGTCCTTCCATGCCGATATTCAAGTAGTGGTTGCCTTTAGAATGCTACCCGAAGTAGTTTGGAGTATGCCGCCCCTCGGAACGATCAATGTTCATGCCTCCCTTCTCCCGCAATACCGGGGAGCAGCGCCAATACATAGAGCAATCATGAATGGAGAGACAATGACCGGTGTTACCATCTTCCGATTACAACATGCCATAGACACTGGTGGAATATTATTGCAGGAATCAGTACCCATTGGGGAAAAACAAACTGTAGGAGAATTATATGAAGTACTAAGTAAGTCAGGAGCACAGTTGCTGGTAAAAACATTGCATCTACTCGCAGCAGGAAAATTACAAGAGCAGCCGCAGGATGAATTGATTCAAAGTTCTCTACACCATGCACCAAAAATATTTGCAGAGGATTGCATCATTGATTGGAACAAATCAACTCAAACGATTTACAATCAAATCAGGGCTTTATCACCCCAGCCGGGAGCGATGACGAAACTGGATGGAAAAACCTTGAAAATATATACCGCAACACCTGAAAAAGGGGAGCACGCCCTGCAGCCTGGGATTATGGTTACCGATGGAAAGTCAAAATTGAGCTTTGCATGTTCAGATGGATGGATCCACGTAGAAGCACTTCAGCTGGAAGGTAAAAAAAGGATGTTGACCACAGAATTTCTTCGTGGCTATCGAGCCGCTCAAACTTAATTACTACAACCTGGCTTTTAGTTCTTCTTTTTTCAGAACCCCTTGACCTCGAAATGTTTCCTTGCCATTTTTGTAAACAACAAAAACCGGCAAACTGCTTACTTTATTGGCCTGCAATACTTCTGTGTCTTTTCCGCCATCCACTTTTACCAGCATGAACTTACCCTTTAATTCATTCTGCAAATCAGCCAACACAGGTTCCATTTTTTTGCAGGGCGGACACCATTCGGCACCAAAATCTACCAGAACAACAGGCGCTGCCTGAATGATTCTGTTATATTCCTGCATTGTCATGGAGGGTAGTCCCTCTTCGCTGATTGTGGGCAGACCGGCTTGTCTCCAGGCAATCATTCCGCCCGCCAAATTATCTACCTTTTTGAAACCTTGCTGTACCATCCATTGTCCTGCCTGGCCACTTCTTCCTCCGGAGGCACAATAGATCAATACGGGTTTGTTTTTATCAAGATATTTTACCCTCTCCGCAAATTCCTCCTGTTTGGTCCAGTCTGCTTGTAAGGCATTGGACATATGTACTTGCCTGTATTCTCCGGCTGTTCTTACATCAAGTAACTGATACTGTCCGGTTGCCATTAGTTTTCGAAAATCCTGTATGCCTATCACCCCATATTGTGCTTGCAGTGAACTTATAAAAAAAGAAAAAAGAAAAACCAGCAGCCATTTCATGGTATTATTTTTTATTGAACGATTTGTATGTTTACAGTAAACAAT